>CALGHC010000514.1 GCA_937915965.1 uncultured Myxococcales bacterium | reverse complement strand
ACAGTGTTTGGGTCGGAGCCGCAAGCGCTCAGCAGGACCGAGAGCAGACACAGCGGAACGACGGTTTTAGATGCACGCATGACGGTTGCCTCCAAGCGCGGTCACGGTAGCGGAGTCCGTCGTCATTTGGCGAGTCGAGCGATCAAAACGGCGAGTTATCCGGGGCCTTTGCGCCACGGCCCAAGGTTCCGATCTTTGGCGCCACGGGCGACACGGAGCTTTGGCGCAGCAACGTCGCGAGGATCGCGCTGCAGGCCACGGTGCAGATGCGAAACACGGTCTCAAAGCCATCGTCCACGTCGTAGTAGGGGTCAGGGACATCGGCGGTGACACACATGTCGGGTCCGTCGTGCTCAGGTCGCCATTGCCGCAACAGGCTGAGGCGGGCCAGATCAGCAGGTCCACGGGCCAGCCGGCGCAGATTCCTCAGATTTTGGCCGTCCATCGCGATGATGTGATCAAAACGTTCAAAGTCCTCGACCGTAAACTGCCGCGACTGGCCATCGAGTCGAACGCCATGTCGCGCGGCGGCCGCCGTCGAGCGACGATCTGGCGGATCTCCGGCGTGATAGGCCGACGTCCCCGCCGAGTCGATGACGACAAACGGCCCCACATCGGCGTTCGCGACGAGATGCCGCATGATGGCCTCGGCGGTCGGCGACCTGCAGATGTTGCCGAGGCAAACGAAGCACAGTCGCACGCCGCGTTCTTGGCCGTGTGGATGACGCCCACCGGTCTCATCGTGCCCGGTTACATCAGCCACGGACGTCGTCGTCCCCGGCGTTGGTAGTCCAGACCCTGTCGCGTCAGATGTGGGCGCGTCGGCGCTCGTCGCTTCAGACATCGCTGCCTCCAACCATCGTCGCTCTGCGCCGGTGGCGCTGAGAGGACCTACGTTGGCTGCAGATCTATCAGTTGGCTGGCAACTTTTCGAGGGAATTTACGGCCGCCTCAAGCCGTTCGCCACGACGCGTGCGCGAAGTGCCGTTGGCTGCTAGACGAACGATGACGGCGCCGTTCTCCACACTGATCGCCACGTTGGCGCCCGGATCGATACCCGCTTTTCGGAGCATCGGGCGATCGATGATGACGCCGAAGCTGTTGCCGATCGTTGCGAGCTTCTTAACGGTCATGAGGAACTCCATTGGATTGCCGGGGGGCCAAGGACGGGGTCTCTGTCCACCCCCATCGCGCCGCGACCATGGCATCACCGACGCCGGAAGTGGGTGAAGAATCGTGTGATGACCGCCACCGGCCGCCGCCAGCGACGGCGCTTGACGTCGCCGGCCGACGCCTGGACCCTGGCGGCCCATGAAGCGAACGCTGACTTTGACGCTCCTGCCGCTGCTCCTCCCCTTGTTGATCACGGCAGGGCTCGCTTTCAGTTGTCCGACGTTCATCCAGAGTGGCCACGCGGCAGAGCGGCGCACCAAGCCACACGCTGCGCCTAGACGGAGCGCCGGCAAGGCGGCGAAGCGCAGCGGCGGCACGAGCCGAAAGCGAACAGGCCAGAAACCAACGACGAAAAAACGGACTCGCAGACCCGAAGCCCGTCGGCGCTCGGCCGGACGCGCTGGTTCGCGCAAAACAACAGCGCGGGCAGGCCATTCGAAGCGTTCGACACCGACAAAGCGCGGTGTCCTCGCCCGCAAGACCAAGCGGGGCCGCGCCAGGGCGCACGAGGGCGGGGCCTCCAAGCGTAACCACCGCGCTGGGCCGCCCCGGCGTAGCAGGCGGTACCACGCGCAGATGGCGAAGCGCTGCAAGCGACACGGTCGAAGCCATGTCTGTCGAGTTTGGCAAGCCGAGCGCAAGGACGCCGCCAAAGCCCGCGAACGGGACAAACTCGCGCGCAAATGTCGGGGGCGACGGTTCCGAAAGACGCTCGCGTGCCGGCGTCTGGCCAAGATCCTCAAGCGCGAAGGCAAGGCCAAGTCGATCTGCGGCGTGAAGCGCGCGCGCGCGCGCCGACACGACACAGTGGCGAGAATGGCCAAGCGCCACCGCATCAGCACCGACGCGTTTCGCCGCTACAACAAGCTGGGCGCGAAGACACGAAAGCTCCGGCGGCGGAGCTACGTCGTCTATCAGTCCCCCTTTCACAACGTGCGCCTCCAGGGCGGCGTCTTGCTCACGGCCATCGACGGCGTCGTCGAGATCCAACGCCCGCAACGCGGCTGGGGACGGCCCATCCTGGTCAGCTCGCTGCGTGTGGCGTCCTTGGCGGTGCAGCGCGCATTTCCGCTACAACCGTGGTTGATCATGGGAGACCTAAGCAAGGAAGGCGGCGGTTGCCTGCCACCGCACCGCTCGCACCGCGGAGGACTCGACGTGGATGTCGGCTACTACCACCTCGGCGGTAAACAACGCGGCTGGCTCGATCACGCGTCGACGGGCGACATCGACGCCGACCGGACCTGGGCCTACGTGTCAGCGCTGATGCAGACTGGCGCCATGCAGTTCGCGTTCGTCGACTATTCGCTGCAGCCGCAGCTCTACGCAGCGGCGCTCCGATCGGGCGAGACCACTGAGAGCCTGCGGCCGGTGTTTCAGTTCCCGCGCCCCAAGGAACAGACGAAGGCGAGTATCATTCGGCATCTGGACGGCCACGCAGATCACATCCATCTGCGGCTGCGCTGCCTCGATCCGAGCTGCGACCTCCCAGAGGAGGCCGCCGCGCGCATCGTTCGGGCGATCGGAGCGGAGCGTGGCGGTCCTGTGCGAGAAGGCCGCCGCGCCGTCCGCCACAGCGCGCGTCGACGCCCGCGCACGCTCCGTAGCTACTGAATCCGACCTGCGTGTCCCACGACGCTTGACAGCACGCCCGCTGATGTTCGATTGTCGCGCGGCAAGGGCAGCTGCCCATGCCGAAGTGGCGGAATCGGTAGACGCGACGGATTCAAAATCCGTTGGGCTTATGCTCGTGAGGGTTCGATTCCCTCCTTCGGTACCCTGCCCCTCCCGCGATCTTCGGGAGGTGGCCCGCTCGTCAAAGGAGAGCTTTGTGCGAGCCCTGGACGCTGCGCCCACGCTCATGCTGCGGTGTCTGCTGGCGCCGTGCCTGCTAACGGCCGTGATGGCGGTCGCTCACGCCAGCCCCCGTGCCACACCCAGTGCCCCCCCGCGCGCCCCCCCCGCGCCACACCACACATCGCCGCCACCCTACCCAGCGCGGCGACCCCAGTCAGAACCGGCGCCACAACCCGCGTCGCTCCCCTGCTCGCTCCCCTGCCCGCTCCCCCGCTCGCTGACGTGGGTTCGCCGCGCGCGACCGAGCTGCGATGGGACGCGAACCTGCGTTTTCGCGCCGCGGCCGGCATCCATCTCCACGATCTGCAGGCCGGCCAAGACGATAGAATCGAAGGGCTGTTTCAGCGTGTTCGCCTCGGCGCGCGTTTTGCGACCCCCGATCTTGAAGCCCGTCTGCAGCTCCAGGTCTCCGGGGCGTTCGGCGCCAAAGGGCCGGGGGAGCAACCTGTTGGCGTCGGTATGCAAGCCGGCAGCCTGCGATGGAAGCTGCCGGCCGCAAAGGGGCTCACCGCGGAGATCGGTCGGATGACCCTCGAATACGGCTCGGGGCGCCACATCGCGCGCTATGACTTCCACGATGAAGGCAACGCGTACGACGGCGTCCGCGTGAGTTACCGCGTCAAACCGTACCTGCGACTCGATGGCCTGGGTGTGAAACTGAGACGCAACTCTGCGCAGCCCGAGCAGGAGCGCACGCTGTTCGGCCTCTATCTGGTCGGACGCCCTTTCAAACCGCTCACCACCGATGTGTACCTGCTCGTCCTGCGAGACGGCAGCGACGACGACCGCGCCGATCTTCAGACGATGGGACTGCGGGTCGACTATCGGCCGATCGCCGCCGTGCGCGTCGAGTTTGAGGGCGCGATCCAGTTCGGGACGCGTCAGCCCAACGCGGCGCAGGCGGCGCTCGATCACCTCGCCTCGGCCGTCG
The DNA here is from genome assembly GCA_937915965.1 of uncultured Myxococcales bacterium. Lineage (GTDB taxonomy): Bacteria > Myxococcota_A > UBA9042 > UBA9042 > UBA9042 > CALGHC01. Next base: position 16,375 of record CALGHC010000514.1, on the reverse strand, counting down.
CCGGCGAGGTGTCCTTCTCGGGCACCCTGGGTGTGCCGTTCGGCCTCGGCCTCCGTGGCCAGCAGTACTCAGGCGATGATGGCACCGAAGCGGACACCAGCCGCGCCTGGCGGCAGCTTTACCCCGACGTCGTGCGCCACATCGGCCTGCTGCAGCTCTTCGCTCAGACCGGCCTGCGACAGCTCGGTGCGTGGTTGCGAGTCGGGGCATCCGAGGCGCTTCACGTCGAAATCGACTGGCGCAGCAACGCGTCGCTCGCCGGCGCGCACGTGCCAGGGTTCAGCCGGCCGAAGCTCGGTCTGCCAGGCGGTGGCTGGTCGCCGCTTGGTGCGGAGCTCGACGCGCGCTTGATCTGGCCCGCGCTGCCCGGCTCCACGGTGTTGATCGCGGCGGGTCTGTTTGCCCCATCCGACGAGCTCGCCGCCAAACTGGGCGACCGCCTCGCTCGGCAGCTCATCGTGCAGTGGACGTCGCGATTCTAACCCCCCCCTCGAACCGCCTTTCGCCTTGACTTCGCGGCCGAAAAGCGGGAAGGGGGGGGAGCCAATCACGACGGCCCTAGGAGATAGACATGGCTCAGCTTCAGCTTGTGCACGCCGGCCGGACCGATGTGGGAATCGTTCGCAGCAACAATCAAGACGCCTACCTCATCGACGAAGCCACGCAGCTGTATGTGGTCTGCGACGGCGTGGGCGGACGAAACGGCGGTGAGGAGGCGAGTCGCATCGCCTGCGAGTTCATCGGAACGCGCATGCGAGAGTACGAGCAGGAGCTGCGGCTCTTCTCAGAACGCAAGGGCTCGCTGACACGCCGCATGATCGGATCGATCGTTGAGAACGCGGTCTCCGACGCCAGCGGCGCGATTCGCACGTATTCTCAGGAGCACCCCGAGCTCTCCGGTATGGCGACCACCGTCTGCCTGTTGCTCGTCGCCGGTCAGCGCGCGTTCGTGGCCCACGTCGGTGACTCGCGTGTGTATCTGGTGCGCCACAAGACCATGCACCTGCTGACCGAGGATCACAGCCTGATGAACGATCTGCGGCGCCGTGGCCGCGATCCGGATGGCAGCCAGCTGGGCGCGGCCTACCAAGGCGCGCTGACGCGGGCGCTTGGCGTGCTGAACACCGCACGCGTCGATCTGCTGGACCTAGAGCTGCTCGCGGGTGACCGCATCGTGCTGTGCTCAGATGGCGTCCACGGCGTGGTCGGGGACAACGCGATGCAGGCGATCGCCCCCCACGCCGACCCCGCGACGGCAGCCCACATGTTCATTGACAGCGCGCTGCAAAACGGTGCGCCAGACAACGCCACGGTCGTGGTCGTCGACGTGCAGGAGGACGCAGACGGCGATCGTTCCTCGCGCGTCCGTCGCCGCCTCGAAGCGCTCCAGGCCGTGTCGATGTTCCGCTACTTGCCGTACCCGGATCTCATCCGAGTCGCGAGCATCGCCAAAGAGGTCAAAGTGGCCGCTGGGACCGCGATCTTCCACGAAGACGACGTCGGCGAGAGCTTGTTTGTCATCCTCGATGGCCGGGCGGGTGTGCTCAAGCGCGGTAGCCAGATCGCCGAGCTCGGGCTTGGCGCGCACTTCGGGGAGATGAGCCTGATCGAACGTGCCCCCCGTTCTGCGGGCATCGTCGCCAATTCACAGCTGGAGGCGTTGGTCATCGAGCGTGACGCGTTCTTCTCGCTCCTGCGCGAGGAGGTGACCGCCGTGAAGTTGCTGTGGGGCATGGTGCGCATGCTGAACGCGCGTCTCCGCAAGACCAGCGATGAGCTCACGCTGATGAAGACCGGTCAGGCCTGATGCGTCAGGGTCCAGAAGTCAGCGTCCCAGCGGTCAGCGTTTCGGCAGTCAGCTCTCCGGCAGTCAGCTCTCCGGCAGTCCACATTCGGGCGGTCAGCTCTCCGGCAGTCCACATTCGGGCGGTCACCGTTCGTGGCGCCGCTGCAGTCTTGCTCAGCCTGCTCACGGCGCTCACGTCGGCGTGTGTTCCGCCGCAACCGCCGCCGCCTCGCCCGACCGAGAGCCAGGTCGCGGCGCGCATCGCTGCGCAGGAACACTCCGCCCGTGCCCGCGAAAACACCCTGTTGAGCGACCCCAACGCGAAGAGAACCGATGGCCTCACCGGCGGCACGTTGGTCTTCAGCGATGACTTTGAGCGGGCCGAGCTGGGCGCGGACTGGGACGTCAAACACGCCGGTGAATGGCAGATCGAGAAGGGCGGGCTCGTCGCAAAGACCGTCAAGGTCTACGGCGACCGCAACAAGGGCGTCTGGCTCCTCCGCAAACTCCCGAAGAAAGCGCGCATTGAGTTCGTCGGCGAAGTGCGATCGGTCACGGGCGACATCAAGTGTGAGGCGTTCGCAAAGAGCGCCGCGCACGAGTCCGGCTACTCGTTCATCTTCGGCGGCTGGGACAACACCATCAACACCATCGCGCGACTCGGTGAGCACGAACCCAACCGGGTGGTGCAGCGGCCGCACGTGCCGGTTCAGCGCAATAAGGCCTATAAATGGACCATTGTACGGACCGACCAAGCGGTGCGTTGGTATGTCGATGGCAAGTTCATGGCGTCCTACAACGACACCGCGCCGGTGCACGGACCCTATTTTGCGTTCAACAACTGGCTCAGCGACGTACGGTTCGACGACCTGAAGGTCTTCAAGCTACCGTGACAGTTTGACCGACCCCCGACAGGTGACTATCCTCCGTGCCTTCAAGTCGACGCTACGGCGGTGTCGAAGCGAGCCGGATCGGGCGAGCCCCTAAGCCGAAGAAAGAGGTGCAGCGTGGCGATTCAGGTAACGTCCTACGGAGAGACCAACGTCGGTCGAAAGCGCGCTCATAACGAGGACAACTTTCTCTCGTTCCCCGAGCGCATGCTTTTTGTCGTCGCCGACGGTATGGGCGGCCACGGGTACGGCGAGGTCGCGAGCCAAATGGTCGTCGAGACCATGCGCAAGTTTTACGATCACGCCCTGGGCAACGAAGAGGCGACCTGGCCGAACCGCGATGAGCGCGGCCGGACGCTGAGCGAGAACATGCTGAACGCGGGTTTTCGGTATTCGAACTACGCCATTTGGGAGCGTGGTCACTCCGACGCCAAGTACAAGAACATGGGCACGACCGTCGTCGGGATCCACTTCGACAACGGCGAGGTCGCGGTCGCGCACATCGGCGACTCGCGTGTGTATCGCCTGCGCGATGGCGAGCTCTTTCAGTTGACAGAGGACCACTCGCTGCTCAACGACTACAAGAAGATGGCCGTGCTGACGCCCGAAGAGGAAGAGAACTTCCCGCACAAGAACATCATCGTTCGCGCCTGCGGCCTCAAAGACGAGGTGGTGGTCGACGTAATGCGAGAGACGCCGCAGGTTGGCGACATCTACATGCTCTGCAGCGACGGGCTGAATGGCGAGCTCACCAACCCGCAGATTCGCGACGTGATGGTGCGGCACAATGGCGACGTCACCGGGATGGCGCAGCAGCTCATCAAGGATGCGTGCGACGCGGGTGGCAAGGACAACGTGACGGCGTTGTGTGTACGCGTGGACGCGCTGTAATGAGCAGCAAGGGCGACCGTTTGTGGGGCGGTGGGTACGAGCAGGCGACCCATCCACTCGTCCAACGGATGAACGCTAGCGTGGCGTATGACCGCCGCATGGCGCGTGAAGACATCATCGGCTCGGTGGCGCACGCGACGATGCTGCGCGATCAGGGCATCCTCGAAGAGGCCGACTACGCCGCGATTTTGGTGGGATTGCGGGCGATTCTCGCTGAGATCGAGGTCGGCACCTTCGAGTGGATCGAGGCGCGTGAAGACGTGCACATGAACATCGAGGCCGCCCTGCGGGACCGGATCGGCGCTCCCGCTGGGCGACTGCACACCGCGCGTTCACGCAACGATCAGGTGGCGCTCGACGAGCGTCTGTGGCTACGGCGGCGCCTGCTTGGCATCGCCCAACACCTGCTGGCCTTCATGAGCGCCGTCGCCGAGCAGGCGTGGCAGCACCGCGACTGGCCGATGTGCGGCTACACGCACCTGCAGCGCGCGCAACCGGTGACGGTCGGCCATCACCTCCTGGCCCACGTCGAGGCCTTCGAGCGCGACCTGGACCGTGTCCTGAGCCTGCTGGCCCGCATGGATGTCTGCCCGCTGGGCGCGGGCGCGCTGGCGGGCACGACCCTACCCATCGACCGCGTGCGCACCGCCGCGCTGCTCGGGTTTTCCCGCGTCGCCCGCAACAGCCTCGACGCCGTCAGCGACCGCGACCACCTGCTCGACACGCTCATGGCCGCCGCCACCGGGATGACCCACATCAGCCGGATCGGTGAGGAGCTGGTGTTATTTGCCAGCGCCGAGTTTGGCTACGTGCGGCTGCCCGACGCGTTCACGACCGGCTCAAGCCTCATGCCGCAGAAGAAAAACCCCGACATGGCCGAGCTCATCCGCGGTAAATCCGGGCGTGTCGCAGGTGATCTGGTGAGCTTGCTGATGACCTTGAAGGGGCTGCCGCTCGCCTACAACAAGGACATGCAGGAAGACAAAGAGCCGCTGTTTGACGCGGTCGACACCTGGGATGACTGCCTGGTGCTGCTGCGTGACATGCTCCCGGCGGCCGAATGGCAGAAGAAGCCGTTGAGCGACGCCCTGGACAAGGGCTTTCTGCTGGCCACCGACCTTGCCGATGTGCTGGTGCGCAATGGCGTGCCGTTTCGAGACTCGCATGAGCGCATCGCCGTGCTGGTCAATCGCCTCGTGAAGGAGCGCACAACCTTCCGGCGCCTCGGCGCTGCCCGGGTCGCTGAGGCACTCGACGTGCCGCAGGAAGACGTAGCCGACGCGCTCAACATCAAGCGCGCGCTGCGTAAACGCGATGTCATCGGCGCGCCGCACCCGACGCGTGTGGGCCGTGAGGCTCGGGCGGTTGAGCGCCGGGTGCAGGCGTATCGCGCGCGCATCACCAAGCTGCAGCAGCCTTGCGAAGCTGAGTTGATGCTCACGCGCTAGCTGCAAGCGCCAGCTTCGCCACCGGGACTACAGCCCCAGCGCGCTCTTGAGCCCCTCGATGCTCATGTCCGGCGGCTCATAGTCGGGGCTCATCGTGCCCGAGAAGCCATCCGGACCAGCGTGCACGTGACCCTTGGCGCCGATGCTCATGGACGCCAACTCCAGCGGATCAGGCGAGGTCTCGTAGCGCCAGACGGTCTTCATGATCGAGAACAACCCGACATCGATACCGACCCGCACCTTCGCGAAGAACGTGAGGATCAGACGCAGCGCTGCCGATAGCTCCGCGGTGATGGGCATGTCGAAGCTCAAGCCGGTGCGATTCGCCGTGATCGTCGGACGCGCCGAGATCGCCGCCTCCAAGTGCAAGTTCAGCGCCGCGCGAAGGCCCGCCTCCACCTTCACGACCGCCGCAGAGACCGACACAGAGCCGGACACCCACGCGTTCAGGTCTGCATAGGCGGACGAACTCAGGTCCGCGGCGATGCTCATCTCAGCGAAGCTCGGCTCCATGAGGTCGCACTCACCCGCCAGGATGATGTTCGCGATGGTCAGCGGCTTGATACCGCACTCCATGCCCAAGCCAGCGCCGGCTTTCACCTCCACCATGGGCGGCGTGTAGACCAGGAAGCTGGCGTCGAGCAGCGTGACGTCCTTCTTGTAGGGATCCATCTTGAAGAGCTCGAACGGACCCGGGACGCTGACCTCGCCCTTCAGCACCACATGCTCGTCTTCCCGCAGGATAACTTGCGCTTTTCCGGTGATTTCATCGGTGATTTTGACGATAACCGCCGCCTCGCCGATGAACTTCTTGTCCTCCGTCAGCTCGGCCTTGAGGATGCCTGTCATCCGATCGTGGGGCTGGAACGCCACCTCGGCCTTGCCGTAGATGATGTTCTCGTCACCACGCTGGATGAGGTTGACCTCGATGCTGCCCTTACCGAAGCGGCCAGCGTCGATGTCCGCGCTACCCGACGCGCTGCGCAGCTCATTGGCGACCACGTTGGCCTCCAGCTTGCCGTTGGAGATCTTGGCGACGCCGACGCCCCACTCCTTGATCTGCTCAACCTTGCCCTGGCCGGAGAACTCTTCCTTCTCCACGTCCAACGTACCGCTGACCTCGCCGCGGGCGACGTCCTTCAGCTCGATGCCGATCTTGCCGCCCAGCTCGGTCAGCGAGGAGTCCTTCACGCGCGCGCTCGCCTCGCCGTGGGTGATGATGAGTCTGCCCTCGGCGAACTCCTTCGGTCCTTCCAAGGTGACCGTCGCGATGCCGCTGATGAGCTCCATCGTCGAGCCCGGATCGACCTCGACGCGGCCCTTGCCCCAGCCAAAGATGTTGATCTCGGCGTAGCCACCGAAGCTCTTGAGGTCGTTGGCCTCAAAATTCGCCAGCACCTCACCGCCAGACAGCTCCGCGAATTCCCCGATTTTCTGGGGTTCTGTGAGCGCCAAGCCGGCCTGACCGTCGAAGCTCTCCAACGTGCTCGACTTGTAGACACGCACCCAGCCCTTGCCCATGTCCTTCAGCTCGGCCTCGACCTCGCCGTAGATGCCCTTGAGCTCGCTCGCCTCGACGCGGGCGCCGATGCTGCCCTTGGTCAGCGTGAGGACCGAGCCCATCTCCTTGGGCTGGTCGAGCTTCACCAAGCCCTCGCCGGTGATGGCGTCCAGGGTGCTGCCCTCTTTCACAGAGAGCTCGCCGCTGCCCCACTCATCGACCCGCAGCTTGACCAAGCCGCCGAAGTCTTTGAGGTCGCTGTTGGCGATGTTGGCCGTGACGTAGCTGCCCTGGAGCAGATGCAGCGGGCCGGTGAGGTTCTTGTCTTCCTCCACGCGCAGGCTGCCGACACCGCTGATGTCGTTCAGGTCCGTCGCCGTGAAGCTGACGGAGCCCTTCAGCCAGTCCTGGAACGTCACGTCGATGTTGCCAGCGAACTTCGTCGGTGCGCCGCCTGCGAACTCGACCACCAAGGAGCTGTCTTTCTCCAGCGCGATGCCGCCGTTGAACTCCTTGCGCGCGATGACCTGCACCGTCGCGCTGCCCTGGAACGAATCCAGGGTGCTCGCGCCCGCCATGACACCCATGCCGCGCAGCCAGCCGTCGTACTCCAACGCCACTTGGCCCTGAACCGACTGCATGCCGTCGCCGTCAAACGTACCGCTGACGCTGCCGCCTTCCTTCAAGATGAGCGCGCTGCCAGCGACCGGGATGTCCTTCATCAGACCGACAGACGCGAAGCCGCTGACCTTGTTGAGGTCCGATCCGCCGTCCAAGTCGAGTTGACCCTTGACGGTGTCGTCGTACTCAAACGCCACCGTGCCGGCCCAGCGGTTGACCTTCGACTGGTTCACCGTCGCCGTCAGGAAGCTGTCTTTCTTGAGCTTCGCCTTGCCGACCTGCTTGTCGTCCAGCAGCCGCAGCGCACCCTGGCCGTTGACCTTGTCCAGATCACCAGGCGCGTCCACCGCGATGGAGCCGGTCGCCCAGTCCTCGTAGTTGACGAGCAGTGAGCCACCGATCTTCTTGATGTCCGAAGCCTCAACCTGCACCAGGGCCGCGCTGCCCGTCTTGAGGGTGATGCCGCCGCCGAGATCCTTGGGCGCCTGCGTGGAGGCGGCGCCTTGGCCGTAAAAGGTGTCCTTCGTCGTGCGGTCGTCGAGCGCCATTGAGCCGGAGATCCAGCCTCCTGACTCCCACAACACGGTCCCGCTGAACTTGCCAAGCGTGCTCTGATTGACGTCCAGGTTGACGCCGCTGCCCTGCTTGATGCTGAAGTTGTCGAAGTCCTTCTTCTTCTTGATCTGGCCATTCGCCGATCCGGTGACGGAGTCCATGTTGCTGCCAGGCACCACGTTGAGCGTGCCCTCCAGCCAGTCCTCGTAGCGCCAGCGCACCAAGCCATCGAAGCCGGTGAGCTCGTTGCTCGCCATGTGGAAGTTCGCGGTGCTGCCCTTGAGCAGCTTGATGCCGCTGTCGCCGACGTCTTTGCCCGCCAACAGCTGCAGCTTGGCGTCGCCCGTGAGGCTGCTGAACGTCGAACCCTTCGAGGTGATCCAGCCCTTGAGCCAATTCTCGTATTGCAGGCCAACCCGACCGTCGAACGTGCTGTTCTCCAAGCCAGCCGCGCTGTCGAACGCCAGCTTCATGTGGCCGCCCTTGAGCAGCTTGGCCTTGTCGCCCATCGGCTTGGCTTTGAGGACCTTCGCTTCGGCTTCGCCCGCGTAGGGGCCGTCAAACCCGCTGCCCGAGGCCAGCTTCAACGAGCCCTGCAGCCAGTTGTCGTACTGCCAGTTGACGCGACCGCTGAACGTGCCGGGCTTGCTCGCCTCGACCCGCAACGCCAGCTCGCCGCCCTTGAGCAGCTTGATGTTGTTGCCGGCGTCCAACGGCGCGGTGAGGTGCGCCTTGGCTTCACCGGTGATGGAGTCCAGGTCGCTCGGCTCCAAGCGCAGCGAGCCCGCGACCTTGGCCTTGTCTCCCTCGTACTTCCAGTTGACCTGGCCGCTGAGCTTGTCGAATCCGCTGTCTTTGAAGGCTGCCGTGAGGCTACCGCCCTTGCGCAGCGTGAACTGCCCGCCGCCGGGGGCGTGGTCCTTCGAGAGCTGCGCCTGCACATCGCCGGAGATCTTGCTGATGGTGCTGGTCGGATCGATGGTGACCGCGCCGATCAGCCAGTCCTTGTACTCAAAGCGCGCCAACCCGCTGATGGTGTCGACCTTGGCGCCGGCGAACCCGGCCTTGAGCTGTGCGCCAGCCAACACCTTGAAGTCGCCGATCTCCTTGGTCTGCAAGAGCGAGCCGCTGATCTCACCCGTGATGGACGAGAGCGGACCCTTCGACGCGATCTTCAGGTTGCCCTCGAGCCAATCCTGGTACTGGACCCGAACCGAGCCGCCCCATTCGGTGATGTCGCCGCCCGCGATGCTGATGTTCGCGGCGCCGCCGGGCTTGAGCGTCAAGTCGCCGCCGATGGGCTTATCGCCCACGATCTGGACCTTTGCGTCGCCTTCGATGGACTCCAGCTTGCTCGCCTTGACCGAGATGGCGCCTTCGACCCAGTCCTCGTAGCCGAACTTCACGCTACCGGTGAGGCCTTCGAAGCTGTTGTTCGCGACCTTCAACGAGGCGCTTGAGCCAGCGCGGATCCGGAACTTGCCGTCGCCGATGGCCTTGTCGGTGATGACGCTGGCGCTGCCCGTGCCGCTGATCTTTTTGAGCCCAGAGCCCTGGTCGATGTTGATGCCGCCCTCAAGCCAATCCTCGTAACCGAAGTTGAGGTGGCCGTGGATGCCGTCGATGCCAGAGTTGGTGAACTTGACCGTCGGGCTGCCGCCGCTGAGCAGCTTGAACGCGCCATCCCCGACCTGCTTGGCTTTACGCAGATGCGCGTTGGCCTCGCCGCTGATGGCGGTGAGCTGGCTCCCGTCCTTCACGGTGATCTCGCCAGCGATCCAATCCTCGTACTGCCACTGAACGCTGCCGCCGAAGGTGGTTGGCTTGCTCGACTGCAGATCAACCGAGAGGTTGCCGCCGGTCTTGAGCACCAGCCCGTTGCCCACGTCCTTGTCAGCGATGAGCCGCGCCGTCGCGAGCCCCTGCACACCCTTGAAGCTGCCGCCCGCGCCCACGGTGACCGTGCCGTCGAGCCAATCCTGATACTGCCAAGCCACGTCGCCCATGAACGTCTGCGCAGCGAGGTCCTGGGTCGTGTCGAAGTCAATGAACACAGACCCACCGGGCTTCAACGAGAAGTCGCCGTTGATCTGTTTGTGCTGCAACAACGTCGCCGTCGCGGAGCCTTTCAGCGCCGTGAGCGGCGAGGGCGTCAGGTCCACAGTACCGCCGAGCCACTGCCCGTAGCGCCAGGCGCCCTTGCCCTGGAGTTGGGTGACGTCGCCGCCAGCGAGGGTCGCCTCGAGCGAGCCGCCTTGCTTGAGCTGCAGCTCACCCGACACCACCTTGGCGTGCCGTACACTGGTCGACGCTTTGCCGTCGACGCTGTCGAGCTGGCTGTACGCCTTGATGTCGATCTGGCCACCGAGCCACGTGTCGTAGATCCAGCCGACGCTGCCGCCGACGCCTTTGAACTCACTGCCCGCGAACTTGGCCTTCAAGTTGCCGCCGCGCTCCAACTCCAGCTTCTCGCCGACGCGCTTGCGCTCACGCAACGTGGCGCTCGCGTCGCCCGCGATGGAGTCGAGCGTGCTGCCAGCGCTCACCTCAATGCTGCCCTCCAGCCACTCGTCGAGCTGCCAGCCGAAGTTGCCGGCGAAACCCACCAGCGCGTTGTTGGCGAAGTCCGCCTTGATCGACGCGCCCGGCTTCAGGAACGCGCCGCCCTTGAGCTCCTTTCGCACCATGGTGGTGGCGGAGACCTCGCCCTCGAGCTTGGTCAGCTCGCCGCCCGAGATCTTGGCCGATCCGTCGATCCAGCCGTCGTAGACCACGCCGATGTTGCCGGTGAACCCCGTCAAGTTCGTGCCGTCAAAGTCCGCCGTGAAGCTGCCGCCCTTCTTCAGGCGCAGCTTCTCGTCGAGGAACTTCTCAATCGCGATGGAGCCCGTCGCCTTGCCGCTGACGTCATCCAGGTTGCCGCTCTGCGCGAGGATCGTGCCCTTCAGCCAGCCCAGGTCGCCGTAGGCCCAGTTCACCACGCCGCGCACGTCGGCGATCTGATTCTGATTGACCGCCGCGATGAGGCTTCCGCCCGGCTCCAGCGTGAGCGATGTGCCCGCGATCTGGTGTTGCTTCATCAACGTCGCGGCGCCAACACCGTCGACCTGATTGCTGGTCATGTCCCAGACGCCGAGCAGCGAGCCCGAGATGTCGCCCATCTCGAAGCTGACCGCGCCCGCGACGACACCGATCTCGTTCGACGTGATCACGCCAAAGCCTGCGGTGCCCTCTTTGACGATGAGGCCGCCGCCGATGTCCATGTCCGCCACAACGATGACCGCAGCGGCGCCTGTGACGACCGGTGGATCGCCCTCTGAGCGCTCGATCTCGACCGAGCCCTCGATGTTCTCGTCCCGCTTGAACCCAACCGTGCCCGTCGCACCCTTGAGCTCGCTCGCCTCAAACTTCGCGTCGAGCGAGCTGCCTTCCAGCATCCGCAAGCCCGCAGACATGGGCAAATCGCGCGTCAGGGCGCCGACACCCTCGCCGTTAAAGCCGCCCTCGGAGTCGCTAAAGTTCAGGTCACCCTTGATGGTGATGACGCCGCCGAGCCAATCGCTGTAGCCGTAGTTGAACGTGCCACCCTTGAGCCGAACGTCGTTGGGGTTAACTAGGTCACCGTGAACATCGCCGCCCTTCTTGATGGTCAGCTTGCCCTTGGTCTGCTCCTCGTTGATCGACGCGGTCGTGATCTTGCCAGCCAATGTGCCCGGGTTGGTCTGGTTCACGACGTCGACAGACCCGGCCAGATAGTTCTTGTTCTCGCCGCCCCAACCGAAGTTGAAGTTACCGGTGAACGGCGCGTTGCCGCCGTCGATCATGACCTCGATGTCGCCGCCAGACTTGAGCTGGAGCTTCGGCTCGACGTTGAGCTTGGTCATCAGACCGCCCTTCACCGAGCCCTTGAACGAGGCGCCCTTCACGGCGTCGGCCGTGCCGCCCTTGCCGATGTGCAGCGTCTCGCCGTTGTCCAAGCCAAACTCAGCCTGCACGGAGCCGCTGTAGGTGACCGTGCCCTCCGCGTCGAGCGCCACGTCCGTGAGGCCCGCGCCGGGGTGGACTTTGACCTGCTTGGGCGAGGTCTCGGAGTACACCTTGCCGGGTCCAACGATCGCGCCGGGTCCGGAGCCGACGATGCGGTCCGTCGTGCCGCCGGTCACATCCGCCACGCCCTTGATCCAATCCTCTGAGCGCCACGGCACCTTGCCGCTGATAGTCGTGACGGCGCTATCGGCCATCTGCGCATCGAACGTGCCGCCGGGGGTGATGAACACGTTGCCCTGCGCGTGATGCTCCTTGCCCGCCTTCACCGCGACCTTCGCCATGCCCGACAATTTGGTCGGCGAGGTGTCGGCCTGGATGTCGATGACGCCGCCCAACCACTGGTCGAGCTCCCACGCGATCTGGCCGCGCACCGTCTTGACTCGGTTATTCTCCACCTTGCCCGCGAGACCAGCGCCCGGCATGAGCTTCAAACCCGCCGTGACGGGCGTCTCCTTCGTGATCCTGCCGGTGAAGTCGCCAGCCATGGTGAAGGGGTTGGCCTGCCCGTCGATCGCCAACGCGCCAGCGATCCACGAGGTGCCCTTGTCGCCCCACTCAAAGTTGACCGAGCCGCCGATCTTGTTGATCAGCGAGGCCTGCATCGGCGTGTTCACCGAGCCGCCCTCTTTGATGACGAAGCCGCCGCCGGTCGCCTTGTCGCCGATGACCGTCGCGCCCGTGACCTGACCGTTAATCGCCTGCAAACGCTGGCTCTCTGTCGCCTTCACGACACCACCGAGCTCGATCTGCTCGCCGCGATACTCGAACGGGATGTCGCCCTTGATGAAGCGCGGGTTGTTCGCCTGCACGTCCACGCTCACCGCGCCGCCGGCGACGAGCTTGAGCTTGCCCATCTCCTTCTCGCCGACCAGCGCACCGACAAGCTTGCCGCTGAACGTGTCGCCAGCCGCGACGCCGTCGATCGTCAACGTGCCTTCGACCCAGTCCGCCACCTTCGCTTTCGCGGAGCCGGTGTAGTTCATGAGCGTGTTGTTCGCCCACGTCACGTTCAGCCCTTTGCTCGGCAACAGCGTCACCGGAGGCGAGCCGTTCGGCAGGGTCTTCTCCTTCTTCACCGTCGCCGCTGAGGGTCCGCTGATCGAGCCAAACGGCGTCTTCGCCGTGATCTTCATCGCGCCTTCGAGCCACTTGTCGCTACCAAACTCCCAGTTGACCTCGGAGCCCACTTCAAACGCCGTGGGGGTGTTGCCCGTGACGAAGTCGACGACGCCGGTGCCGCCCTTCGTCATCTTCAGGTCGCCGCTGCTCTGCTCGGCTGGTGTGCCCGTAAGCGGACCCTTGACGCGTCCCGTCACGCCATCTGCGAAGCTTGAGCCAGCCTTGGCGTCAACCGTGCCCTCCAGCCAGCCGGCGTATTTGACGTTGGTCTTGCCGGTGAAGCTCTCAATCGTGCTGTTCTCAACCGTCACCGCGAGCGCGCCGCCAGCCGTCAGACTCGTGTTGCTCTGCCCTGGAAAGGTGTAGTCCTTGACGACTTTGAGCACCGAAGCGCCGGCCAGATTGTCGAAATCCAGCATCTCGCCGCCGACCGTGGCTTGGCCTTCCGCGAAGTCCTTGAAGCTGAACTCGACCGTGCCGCTGTACTGGTGCGGCTTGCCGTCCTGCAGCGTCACCGTCAGCGCACCCTCGGCGCCCGGGAGCAGCTTGATGTCGTCACTCAGCTTCTTTGGCGCGATGATCTGGGCCTTCAAGTTGCCCGAGAGCTCCTCGAAGCTGACCGCCTGCACGGGGTCGCCGATGCTCGCGGTGCCGGCCAACCACGGGTGGTACTGCCAGTTCAGCGTGCCCGAGATGCCCTGAAACAGCCCAGACTGGATGTGCCCTGTGAGCTTGGAGCCCGGCATGCCGTAGAGCTGGCTGCCGTTGCTCTCGCCGATGCGGAAGCGCGCTTTGGCGTCGGCCGGGCCCGTGCCTGTGATTTGGTTGAGGTCCGCGGTCCAGGTCTTGACGTTGACGTCGCCCTTGAACTTGCCCTGCTCCCACGCCATCGGCCCCTTCACCTGGGTGATGCGGCTCGCTTCGACTTTGCCGGAGAACTGTTTGGCCTCGTCGGCCATGAGGTTGAGGTCGCCGCCGAGCGACGCGCCCGTGCGCAGCCAAGTCGTCGCTGTGCCGCTCAATGTCGCGAAGTTGTCCCGCGCGTCGAACGCCAGCGTGCCGCCGTAGTTGGCGCCGGACTCAAACTTCATGTTGCCCTGAGCGCTCTTGAGTCGATTGCTCGCGACGTCGATGTCGACCGCGCCCTCTTTGACGTTCAGCTCGCCCCACGTCTGGCCGGCCTTCAGCTTTGCCTTGCCGCTGCCGCTCAGCTTCTCCCACTGTGCGCTCTCCGCTAGATCCAACTTGCCGGTCGCCGCGCCGTCACGGAAATCCATCGCGACATGGCCGCCGATGATCTTCACGCTCGTGCCACGCACCTGCACGGTCGCCGCGCCTTTGCTCAGCGTCAGCTCGTCGAACAGCTTCGGCGTCACCAGCTCGGCCGTGGCCGTGGCGTTGATGGTCTCCTTGTTGGTGCCCGTCTCCAGAACGGCCTTGCCCTTCATGAAGTCGGCCAGCTCGAAGTCCACTTCACCGCTCGTGCTCGTCAGCTTGCTGTCTGCGATCTGAATCGTGAGCGTGCCGCCCGAGACCTTGACTGGAGACCGATCGAGTGGCGCCTTGAGGCCGCCTGACAGCGTGAAGCTGGCCTTGCTCGTGAGCAGATCCAGCCCACCGCCTGCCCAATCGCCGGCGAACAGGTTGTCGTAGATCGCGCCGCCGCTGCCGTCGAGCCGCTTGAGTTGGCCTTCTTCCACCGCGCCGGAGAGGGTCGCGCGGGTGAACACCACCGGATCGACCCGATTCTCGGCCTGGAAGCTGAACGCTGCCTTGCCGCCAAGGACCGCGGTGTCGCTGTCCCAGCTGAGGTTGACGCTGCCCGAGCCGCTTGGTAGCGGCACGACCGTGAGGCCCAAGTTGCCGCCGATCGTGACCTTGGTGCTGTCGGTGAGGGTACCGGTGAGGGTGCCCTTCGCCGCGGTCGCGGCCGGACCGAGGTCGAGGTCCGCGGTCTGCTTGATCGTGAGCGTTCCTGCCAGCTTCTCGTTCGTGATCGTCGCGGCGAGCTTGCCCGGCATGAAGGGCGCGATCTCAAAATCGAGGCTACCGCTGCCGCTGACGGCGCCGGTGTTGTCGATGTTGACCCCCAATCGGCCGCCCTTGAGCCACTGACTGAGCTTGTCCCCCTTGAGATCGGCGACGCCGAGCTGGCCTGTCGCGCTGATGCCGGCCTTGCCGACCGACGCGTCAATCCTGGCGTCGATGAGGTCGCCCACCTTAAGGCTGGCGTCGCTGAAGGTCGCGGTCATGTTGCCGGACTTGGCGATCTGAATGTCGCGCGACTCGGTGGTCAGCACTGAACCGACCTTCACCGTGCCAGTCGTGCGACCGCTCTTGAATTCACCGGTCGTCGTGTCGAAAAACAGCGTCGCGTTCGGGCTCAGCTCGAGGCCGGGCACGTCCATCGACGGCAGGGTGACGAGCTTGCTGGCTTCGACCGGCGCGGTCGGAAGGTTGATGGTGACCGTGCGGCCGGCCAGGCTGACGGTGACCCGGTCTGGGAACATGGCAGCCGAGGTTTCGGAGCCCTCGTTGCGGTAGACCGCGCGGCGCTCCTCGTCGGCGGCGAGGCCTTCGACCTTCGCGCCAGCCTGAATCTGCTCCGCCGCAGCTTTGGCCTGCTTTTCGGACTTGTCAGCCGACTGGGACACACCGCCGCGACCACCGCCGCCGCCTTTGCCCATCTGCACGGTGTGCGCGATCTCCTCGTAGAGGACCTTCTCGCGCTTGGACTCGACGAACTTGTCCGCCTCGCCCATGACGATGGTTTTGCCCTGCGCGAACGCCGTGGCTCCGACGGCGTTCGCGACCTTCTCGGCGCCGTCGCCGCGGTACAGCTTCACGTCGTCGAGGCTCACGCCGAGGGACTTCTCCGCCTTGCCGCGAATCGAGCCTGTCAGCTTCTCCGCGTCGTCGTCAGCGAGCAGCTCAAGGGCGTTCTGCACAGGATCTTGGCGCAGGGACTCGATCTCGCCGGCCTTCTTCTTGAGTTCGCCAACCCCTTCATCGAGATTCTGCGCCAAACGCTCGGTCTGCGCGCTCTGACCGGCCAGCTCTTGCTGGGCCGAGCCCATGGCCTCCATGGCCTCTTTCGCGCCGCCATCACCGAGCTCTGCGATCACGTCTCGCGTCGCGCCAGCGCGGGCTTGGTCGACGGCGCCGAGGTGTGCTGAGGGCGATCCGCCCGGCACCAGATCTGCGAGCGAGCCCGCAGCGTCCGCGTTTTTGCCGAAGATCTGCTCGCCTTCCAGCGTCGCCGCCTCGCGGCCCGAGAGCACATTGGCGCGGTCCGCCACCACGCCGGTATCGGCTGCGTCGGCCGCCACCTCTGCCACGGCGCCCGTACCACCGGGCGCGCCGGGGAGTTGTCCATTGACGGACTCGACGACGGCGTCGACCACATCAGCGACGCCGCCAGCGACGGCGCCGTCGGCGGTCTCATCCTGCAAGGCCTGCGTCGGCGCCACGGCCGCGACGGCCACCGGCGCTTCCGCCACCGCCACGGGAACCGCTG
>CALGHC010000513.1 GCA_937915965.1 uncultured Myxococcales bacterium | reverse complement strand
CGGGCTCGCCCGCTACGCCCGGCGCAACTTCCCAGTCGACGGCCCCGGTCGGCCCGACCGCGCCAACAGCGGTATCCGGCTCGGGCACGCCCGCATCCGCCCCTTTCGACGCGACCGTCGCTACGCCCTCAGTCGCGGCGGCCTCGCCCGACGGCCCTGGCGGCGCCGCGCCGAGGCCTGGGCATGGCGGTACCCTGATCGTCCTCTGCGCGCTTGCTGGCGGCGCTGCGGCTGGTTGGTTTGGTTGGCAGCACTTCAAAGCAGCGCCAGCGCCCGCCACGCAGCCGTCGGCTGGCGCACACGCGGCCGAGACCCAGGCTCCGACGGCTCCGACGGCTCCGACGGCCCCGCCCGTGACGCCGCCACCCGCTGCGGTGACCGGCGCCGCAGCGGTCCCCACAAAGGCCGCCGAAGCGGCCACAGCTCTCGCTCAGGCCGCCGTGACGGTCCACGTCGTGACCGAGCCCGCTGGTGCCGAAGTGCAGATGGATGGCCGCCCTCAGGGCACAACCCCGATGGACCTGGCCGTGCGGCGCGGCGAGCGCCTGCGCGTACTGCTGCGCCTGGCCGGATACCGCGATCAAGAGGTCCACATCGGCACCGCCGATGCCCCGCGGCGTGTCATCCCGCTGATCGCAACCCCCCCGCCGAGCCGACCACGACCGGCCCCCGCGCGGCCGGCTCCCCGCCAGCGGCCCGATGACGACGACGATCCGCCGATCGACAGCAAGTTGCTCAACACGCGCATCTGACCCGACCGGCGACCACCGGAACCAGAAAAGAAACCCAATACTTGGTGATCTCAGTGGCCCTTGGGTGTGGCGCCTCTAGTGCTGACTTGCCCCTCCGCCCGCCGCCGTCCTACCCTCGGTGGGTTACCAACTGACTTCAAGCGTCGCGTCCATCCCGAAATGCCATGAAGCACCCCGATCGCCACGTTCTTTCCCACGCGCTTGGGTTCCGGCTCGCGTTCGCCCTTGTCTGTGGCGCGTTCGTCGCCCCCGCATGTGCGGCACAGACCAGCGCCGACGGTGGCGCCGACACCGTCCAGGTCGCTCCCGAATGCACCGCCGCCTACGTGGGCCTGTGCCAGTGCCCGAGCGGCGCCGACGGGGTGCGCGTCTGTCATGCAGACGGCTTTTTTGGGCCCTGCGCCTGTGTCGCCGGCGCCGGCAGCTGCGAGAGTGACTGCAGCGGGCGGCAGTGTGGCCTCGACCCGAAGTGCGGGGCATCGTGCGGCACCTGCGGCGACAGCGAGACCTGCGAGGGGGCCAAGTGCGTGCCGAAGACCGGCAAGGTGGCCGTCGCCGTATTCTGCAATGGCGTGACCAGCGGCGGCCAGCCGCTGGAGCTGCGTCTGCGCGTGGGCGATGCGGCCTTCAAGACCTACAGTGGTACCTGTGCCGAGTGCGCCAACACCCCGGCGGGTTCAGCTGTGGCCGTTGTTCTTGAGGACGTCGCTACCGGAATGCAGCTCGACAGTACCAAGGTCGAGCTCTCTCATGCCGAGCACGTACTTTTCGCCGCTAGCACCGATGGCGTGGACTTCGACATCGTGCTGCAGCGCGCCGGGCCCGGCCAGTCTTGCGGTTCACTCGAGGCCGAATGGCTCAAGGGCGGCGCTCAGACGGACGCAGACTGCTCGCAGTGCGTCGCGGACAAGTGCGGAGATGAGCTGGCCGCGTGTCAAAAAAGCAATGAATGTATGGATCTATACTCGTGTCGTCAGAAATGCGCGGGGGTCTCCAAGTGCCTGACCGGTTGCGAGGATCAGCACCCGGGCGGCGTCGCTCCCCTACTCAAGATGTCCAAGTGCGCTCTGAGCAAGTGCGTCGCCTGCAATTGACTCGCACGTCGAACGCCATGCCTTCGTGGTCTGTGAGAAATCCGGGCTAGTAGCAGCTCCCCGAGCTTGACTTGACGTTGCCGCAGTCAGAGTCGGGGCATTCCTCCTTGCAATAGCTCGTGCAGTTGCCACCGCAGCCACCCGAGAGACACGACGTGTTGGAGTCGCACGTCGACGAGAAGGAACAGTACGAGCACTTGCAGTTGCAGTTGCAGTGGCACGTCGTGCTCTTCTTCTTGCACGAGCCAGACGAGCACGAGTAGCCCGACTTGCACGAACCACAGGAGCCGCCGCAGCCGTCGCTGCCGCAGGTCTTGCCCGTGCACTTTGGTTGGCAGGCGACGCAGGAACCGGCGGAACAGACCTGGCCAGTGGTGCAGATACCGCACGACCCTCCGCAGCCGTCGCTACCACATTGTTTGCCAGGACATTTCTTGACGCACGCCTGGCATTGACCGCCCGAGCCACAGGTGTCGTGCGTACTGCACTTGCCGCACGACCCTCCACAGCCATCGTCGCCGCATTGTCGCCCCAGGCAGGTGGGCGCGCACGCCAAGCAGCGCCCCCCGCTGCATGTAAACCCGTCCTTGCAGTCGCCGCAGGCTCCTCCGCAGCCGTCGTTGCCGCATTGGCGGTCGGTGCAGTCAATGACGCAGCCGCTGCTGGTCAGCGGACAGGCGAAGGGATGGGCGCCGCTGATCTCCTCGCAGATCACCGCCGTGCACACGCTCGGCGGCACACACATGTAGGCGCTGCTCGGCGCCAACCAGCCGCACTGGGCGCTCGCCGCACCGCAGTCGAAGCCCGTCAGCTTGCCCTTCGAGCAGGCGACCGCCGTGTTGCCACTGCAGCAACCCTGAGCGGGGATGCCCTGGCAGCCGTCGGGTGCTTGTGCGCAGACGCCACCGTCGCAGTACGACCCAATCGGGCAACCGTAGCTATCGGTACAGCCGCCCGCCGCTTCGCCGGTTCGGGCGGCCTCGCATCCACCGCACGTCATGGCGGCGACGACAGATATGGCCGCGATCCGTGCCCGCGTCATGGTCCCTCCGTTGCGACGTTGGCGAAGACGCCGGTTGCCCTGAAGGTAGATGCCCGCGCTCGCTTCGGCAACTGGAGCTGTTCGCTCGCCTACTGCGATGTGCAGCTGCCCGGGAAGCTGTCCGTCCAGCCGTCCTTGCAGATCTCCGCTGGCCCGCATGCGAGATAGGTCTGCCAGTCGTCCCACACGACGTAGCTCTGGCCCGACGAACAGAAGGTGCCGTCGCCCATGCAGCCCGCGTAGGATTTTCGAACCAGGATCTCGCCGCCGGGGTCGGCGCTGCTGCATTTGTACTCTTCGTCGACCGCCCAGTTGCCGCACTTGGTGCCCTTCGCCGCGTAGCCGCCCGCCTCGGTGCAGCATTGCGAGCCTGGCTGGCATTTGATCGTGCTCACGCAGCTACCCGGCGACGTCGCGCTCCAACCTTCCTCGCAGACCTCGGTGCCGCTGCAGGTCTTGTAGGGCAGCCAGTCGCCCCAGGCGGCGTTGTCGATGCTGTACGAGCAGGAGGTCGACGAGCCGCCCGTGCATCCGGGCAAGGCCTTGCGGATCAGGACCGCGCCGCCCTTCTCGGCGCCCGAGCATTTGTATTCACTCTTGAGGGCCGACATGCCGCAGGGCGTACCTTGTGGCGCGGGGTCGCCTTCGCTTGTGCAGCAGGTCGCGCCTGGGTTGCACTTGACCGGGGGCACGCACTTGGCTTCGTCGCTCCAGGCGTCCACCTCGCAGATCTCGTCGGCCTTGCAGCTCCCGGCGACCGTCCAGTCCGTCCAGAATGTCCCGGAGAAGGAGAAACACGAGGTCGACGAACCCGAACACGCCGCGTAGCTCTTGCGCTCGAGGATCTGCCCGCCCTTGGCCATCTCCGAACATTTCTGCTCGACGTCGAGGACGCTGGTGCCGCATTTCGTGCCGGCCGGCGCGTACTCGCCCTCGGTGGTGCAGCAGGTCGTCTCTGGGGTGCACTGCACAGCGCTGACGCACTCGCCCGGCGAACCCTGCCACCACACCTCGCATTTCTCGGTCGAGCCGCAGGTCTTCCAGGTCTTCCAGTCGCCCCAAATCAGGCTGCTCGACCCCGACGAACAATACGTCGAGTACCCCGAGCAGCCTGGGAACCCTTCGCGGATCTGGATGGCGCCTCCCTTTGCGTCCGAAGCGCACTGGTACTCGGCGTCGGCCGCCTTGTCGCCGCACTGGGTGCCCTTGACCGCGTACTGACCGCCGGCGGTGCAGCAGGTCGAGCCGGGGTCGCACTTCGGCGCGTCCGTGCAGGTTCCTGGCTTCGACGGATCGTCAATCGTACATACCTGCGAGAAGTTACAGGACTGAACCGTCTTCCACCCGCCCCAGTACTTGGCGTCGCCGGTGCAGCTCAAGGCGAGGCCGTCGCACGCAGCGACCGCCTCGCGTTTCTGGATGCTGCCGCCCTTGCCGGTCGACGAGCAGCCATACTCGGTGGCGAGCACGTCCTTGCCGCATGGGGACTGGGGCTTGGCGGGCAGGTGGACACATTTGCCGGCGTCACACCAGTCGTCGCTGCAGGCCTGGGAGTCGGCGCAGTCGCTGTGCTTGCCACACTCCGGCTTCGGCACGTCCTTGCAGGTCGGCTTTTGCTGCGGTGAAGCGAGGATGCAGCTCCAGTCATTGGCGCAGGTCTCAACCGGCTGCCACTGCCCCCAGGCGATGAACTGACCGCCGCTTGAGCAGCCGTCGGCGCTGCCATCGCAGCCTGCAACGGCCTCGCGCTTCTCGATAGCGCTGCCATCGCAACCCCACTCGCTGGCCACCGCCTCGCTGCCGCAGGGCGTGCCGACCGGCTTGAACTCGTGCGAGACGAGGTCACAGCAGCCGCCGGCGGTGCAGCAGCTGGTCTTCTGGTCTTGCTTGCACTCGCCTGTCTGCACGTCGCAGCCGGTGGCGACGCAGACATCAGCGCTCGGGCAGTCGCTGTCGCTCTTGCAGCAGCTTGCCTTGGGCAGCCCTTTGCAAGAGCCGTCGAGCTGGCAGACGTCGCTGGTCGTGCAGACCTGGCCGTCGTTGCACGCGCCCCCCGATTGGGCCGAGAAGGCGGTCGCGTCGACTTGCGGCTGACAGGCCTTGCAGGGCTCTCCCGGCGCGGGACCGGCCGGATAGCACACGCCCGCGACCAGGCAAAATCCCCCCGCTGCGCTGTAAGTACAGGTGCTGGCGGCGAGGTCACAGTGGTCCGCTGTGCAGCTCAAGCCGTCTTCGCAGTCGGCATCGTTTTGGCAGCAGCCGGTGCCGACGTGCTTGCACGCGCCAAAGGCGCAGTCGTCATCGGTGCACGGGTTGCTGTCGTCGCACTCGGCCGCCGTTGTGCAGCTCGGCGCCGCGGTGTCGCTTGCGCCCGTGTCGACGCCGCCGTCTGCACCGCCGCCGCCGTCGCCCAGACCACTGGCGTCGCCGTAGTCGATGCCGCCGGAGTCCGCGACGAAGCCACCGCCGACGGTGTTCTTGGGCTCGTTGTCGCTGCAAGCTGCTGTCAGGGCGAGCGCGGCGGTGACCGCCACGACGGTGTATCGCCGCACGCTGTGGCGTCGGGCGAGGAGATGGGCTGCGAACATGAGGGCCTCCAGGGCCGGACTGCGCCTGCGGGCGCGTTCCGGGACGCAGCAGTGTCCTGGCAACCGCCCGGCGGATCAAGCGCTGGCCGCATTGGAACGTGCGGGCTCGGCTGTGCTCGGCTGCGCTCGGCTGCGCTCGGCTGCGCTCGGCTGCGCCGCGCCGCGATCGGCGCGTTCAGGCGCTGTCAGTCGTCGATGCGGGCCGCAGCGGTGATCAGGTCGGCGACGATCGCCTCGTCGAGGCGTCCGCCGTGTGACCAGCGCAGCGCGCCGTCGGGCCGCACCACCAGGAAGATCGGCAGACCCACCCCGGTCTGCTCGATGAGCGCACGGGGGAGCATCTCCAGATGACCATCGGAGATGAACCAGAAGGGGTACAGCCAGGTGGCAGCGCGTGCATCGGCGAGGGCCTTGTCGCGGTCGTCCACCAGGACGCTGATCAGGTCGGCGTCGTATTGGCGAAGCCCGCTCCGCAGCTCGCGCAGCAGCGCGAGCTCCTCCGCGGAGGTGCACGGTTTGCACCACGTCGCCCAAAACGCGATGACGGCGCCCCGGTGCCCCGTCAGCTGCCGCTGCAGCGGTCGCTTGCCGCCCTTGCCCGAGGCGTCCTCGACGACCGTCCCCGTGGGCAGCCGTACCTTCATGTCTCTGGCCGCCCTCAACCGGCCGCCGCCGAAGGGCACGCGCCCGGCGCGCTGGTCGTGGGGCCGTAGACGCGCCTCGACCGCCGCGACCCGCCCCTTCAAGGTCGCGACCTCGGCCTGCAGCGCTTCGAGCTGCCGATCGCGAGCGGCGACCTCGGTGCGTGCCTCGCCGAGCTCAGCTTGGGTTCGTTCGAGCGCCGCGCCGCTGCAGGTCGTCAAGAGGGCGAGGCCTGCCGTGGTCAGGAACAGCCGGCCAGCGCCCGCAGCCAACCGCCTACATCGAGTCATTGCCATCTTTGACCTCGAAGCACGGGTAGGCGAACAGCAGCGCCGAGCGGTTTGCTTGTTTCACTGACAGCTTGCGCTTGCTGAGGCGATCGGCGTCGAGTTCAGTCAGGTACATCTTGGCGTGACCGTAGGTGATGTAGCCCACGCGGCGCGCGTCGATGCCGAGCTCGTCGACGATGAAGGCGCGGGTCTGCTCGGCACGGTCGAGCGCGTATTGCAGGTTCTTGCGCCACGGGCCGTCCTTGCTCGCGCGGCCGACGATGATGATGTAGCCGCCCTGGTCGGCGCCGATCGTCTCGATGAAACGTTGGATCTGCTGCTTGTCGAGCCGATCGAGCCCAGTACGGGCCGCGCGGAAGGTGACCAACGCGTGCGGCAGCCGCTGGACCAGGTTCATGTACTGGCCCCGCGTGAGCATGCTGGCGTCGTCGACCTGTTTGCACTGGCCCTGGTGGCACGCCTGGACGACCTCGTTGACGTGGCTGGTGAAGGTCGCGTCCGCGCAGAAGGCCTTGCGCGCGTAGGTGGCGGCGGTCTGCGGTTGGCAGACATCGTGATCGGGGTAGTCCGAGCAGATCACGCGCAGCCGCCGGACCTGTTCGTCGACGTTTTCGCGCAGGTCGCCCAGGGCTAGCGTCGCGTCGAGCAGCTGCTGGGTCTTCTCCTCGTACTTGAGCACCGACACCGTGCCCGGCGGTAACTCCTCCTGCTTCTCGTCGCTGGCGACCTGCCCCGAGGAGCAGCCGAAGGCCGCACAGGAAGCCGCCAGGGCGGCTGCGATGAAGAACGACCCGCGAACGTCGCGGGCGATCGAAGGCATGGGCGAAGTCGGCATGGCGTCTCCCGGTTGGGCAGGCGACCGCACCTTAGCACCGCTTTGGGGAGGGTAGAAGGGCGCCGCGTGGCCCCCGATCCGCCGCTTCTGGCGCAACTCATCGTTGTTGCGTCGGTTCGCTCCCTGCGGCGTACACAAGTACGCCTCAGTCGCTCACCTCCTGACGCCTTGATTTGCATCCAGAATCGGCGGCCGGGGAGAATTTGGGTGGTGGATCCTGGCGGCCGTCGCAACTAGCGCATGTAGATGTCGCCGACCGCTGCCACCTGCGCCCAGTTGTTGGCCGCGTTTTGTACGTTGGAGTCCGCTCCGAAGTTGTGCCAGATCTTGTCGCCGCCGGGTTTCGCGGTCGGGCCGAGCACCAGCCGATTCTGGCCGTTGCCGCCGTAGCCGTTGGCCATGTCGTTGACGGTGAACGAGAACGACGTGTCCTCCCAGCCGCCGTGGGCGGCGTACAGGCAGCCCGACCAGGTCTTGCCGGTGGTCAATTCCTTGCACAGCTCGATCTTGTGGTTGTCGTAGGTGTACAGCTTGAACGGCGAGTTGCCCCAGCGAATCAGCAGCTTCTGGCCTTCGCCGTATTCCGCGCCCTTGCTGAGATTGTCGATCCGCATCTCGACCGGCTTGGCGTCCGTGTACCACTTGCCACAGAACGACGCGTTGGTGAGGTCCGCGGCAGCGATCCACTCGGCCGACTCCTCGATGACCAGGGCGGTGTCGGCGGCGGCGACCTCGTCGATGCGCCCGCAGCGGGTCCAGCCGCCGCCCTCGGTGGTCATGTCGCAGTACGCTTGGAACGGCGCGCTGCCGCCCTCGCCGTCCGGATCGAGCCAGTACACGCCGTCGACCTGGACGCCGGCGCCGAGCAGGGCCTTGCAGCTCAGGCCGGCGGTGTCGGCGCCGCCGCCCGGTTGGCCCTTGCAGACCCCGTCCTCGCAGCTCTGACCGCCCCCGCAGGCCGTTCCCGTGCCCTCGCACAGGCCGACGTCAGCGCAGTCGTCGATGATGGGTTGACCACAGGCCACCGTCTCGGCGCTCTTGCAGACCCCCAGACAACTCGACAGCCGTCGCCAGTTCTTGCTGTCACAGTAGTACAGGCGTCCCGTCGCGGAGTCGACGACGACCCGGCCGAGGTCGTCGGCCCCGCAGCCGACCTGCTGGACATCGACCGCCGCGAAGCGGCCGCCCTCGATCAGCGAGCCCCCGAGGCTGAGTTTGCCGTCGACCACAAGCTCGCCCTTGACGGTCGCCTTGCCGTCGACACCGAGGGTACCGGTGACCGTGCCGCCTTGGGTCGAGACGAAGCCCTTGGCGACGTCGGCTCCCAAGTGGCCGAGCTTGACACAGCCGCTGCATTGCAGGCTGGCGGCCTCGTCGGCGCTGGCGGCCTGGTTGGCGTTGTCGGCGAGTTTGGCGTGTTCGGCCTCGTTGGCTGCCAGCGCGCTGTCGGCGAGTTTGGCGTGGCCGGCCTCGTCGGCGCTCAGGGCCGTCGTGGCGGGGCCGCCTTTGGTGTCCGAAGCGGCATAGGTGAAGGCGAGCAGATCGTCGGTGATGGTCGCCTTGGCGATCATCTCGCCGGTCACGCACGCCGTGCAGGCGAGGCCCGCGGCGAGCTTGGCATGCCAGGCCTTGGCCACCCACGACAGCGGTTGGCGCGCCAGCTCGGGCTCGGTACCGACCTTGACGCCGATCCACAGCGCATCTCCTGAGGTCAGCAGCCCTTCTGGGATGGTCTTGGCTGCTTCCGCGCCCAGGGTCGCGGCGAAGTAGCCGGCCGCGACCGAGACGTCGCGTGCCTCCTCCCACACAAAATCGACCGCGTCGGCGCTGTCGTAGAGGCGGAAGAACATCACGTACGCGCCGTCCGCCACCGGTCCGCCCGCCGCGTTGCGCAGTGCGCCGTGTACCGGCAGCGTCGCCGCCGCCGCGGGCGTCGCGGCCCACATGGTGAGGGCGACCGTGGCGATCAGGAGGGCGATGGAGAGAAACGATCGGTTGCGCGTCATGGCGGGCTCCGGGGTGGGGGCGGGGCCAGATTCTACCGCAATCTGCGCCGATCGCGACGGACCTGCCGATCATTGCGGCGGCCCGAAGGCGGCGCTACCCTCTGCGCTCGACCCGAAAGGAGCGCCCTGATGCAGAATAGACCAGGCGGAGACGCCGTCACCGTAGCGCACGTCGTGAACGTCGCGAACGTTGCGAACGTCGCGAACGTCGCGAACGTCGCGATCGTCGCGATCGTCGCGATGGCAGGGCTGGTGGGATGTGTCGGCGCCAGCGGCGGCGGCGGCAGCGGCGGCGGCACCTACGTCAAGCCCGCGCAGACCGGCGGCGCGGTGGGCTCGGAATGCAACTCGGCCTATCACAATGACGCATGCCTCATTGGCGGCAACGCGCGGGTGCGCTGCGACGGCGCCAGCGGGCTGTGGCAGTTTGTCGACTCGTGCGCGGTCGGAACGGTCTGCGCCGAGGCGACCGACTCGGCGAGCGGCGCCAACACCGCGACGTGCAACGCGGTCGGCGGCATCGCTGACGCCGGCGGTGGCGCCGACGCCGCGGTGAACACCTCTGACGCCGGTGTTGGTCCCGAGACCTACGTCGCCGACACCGCCGGTACCGACGCCACGACCCCCGGCGACACCGCGGCGGACGCTGTCTCTGTCGACACCACTCCGCCTGACGCTGGCACCCCTGACGCGGGTGGCGCCGACACGATCAGCGAACCAGACATCCCGCCACCTGTGGTCGATCAGCCCGACATCACACCGCTTGTCGAGCAACCGGCCGTGCAATGCCCCAGCGGCGAAGAGAAGAGCGGCGGCGGCGTGACGTGGCACGTGCAGTCCGGCCCTGGCGGCGAGATCCTCCACGGCGGGTATCTGGCGATCTTCTCCGCCGATCAGGTCGCGCTGGAAGGCTGCCACCAAAACAACAACCGCGTTGGTCACTGGAAACACTGGCACGAGAACGGCGCCAAGTCGGTCGAGTACTACTACGACGAGGGTGGCCAGCTGCACGGCCAGCAGCGCAGCTGGCACGACAACGGCCAGAAGGAGTTCGAGGCGACCTATGTGCACGGCGAGCGCGTCGGCTGGGTCTACGCATGGTCCCCGGACGGCGCACCCGCGTTCACCGAATACCACGACGCGGATGGAGAGCTGCACGGCAAGTATGCGAGCTTCTACGAGGGCGGCGACAGCGAGACCCTCGCCTGGTTTGTGCACGGCAAGACCCAAGGGCCTTGGACCGATTGGTTCGAAGACGGCAGCAAGTCCTACTACGGCCAGTGGGACAACGGCCTGCAGGAAGGCACGCACCTGTGGTGGTCCGAGGGAGGCCAGGCTTCGGGGCAGACGTTCTTCCAGGCTGGCAACGGCACCCTCTCGCTCGTCCACCCGGGCGGCAAGAAGTCGGTCGAAGGCGCCTACGTCGCCGGCAAGCGTCATGGCCAGTGGACCTGGTGGTTCGTGAGCGGTTCGATCGGTCAGCAGGTCGACTTCAACATGGGATCGGGCGCCCTGACCGCCTGGTACGAGGGCGGGGCCAAGTACATCACCGTCAATCTGATCGACGGGCAACGCGATGGTCCCTACAAGGTTTGGTTCGAGGACGGCACTCTCGGGCTCGAAGGGGTCTACGTCGGTGGCCGCAAGCACGGCACATGGACCGAATACGATTCTGCGGGGGCGATGACCTCCGAGGCATGCTACCTCGACGGCATCTGGACCCTGCCGGTCCCCTGCGCGTCGGGCATGACGGCGCCTTGACCGCCGTCTGCGCCAATGGTGACGTCGCGCCGCGGCGCCGTCCTCTTCGATCTGATCGCGCTGGCGGCGCGGGCCTGCTTCGCGGCGGCGTCGGTCTCGCCTGGGGCCTCGCCCTGGGTGTCGCGACCTTGACCGCATGCGGCGCGGATGATCAGGAACCGGCGTCGGGCGACACCTGTTCGACCAGCCTTGACCGCGAGCGCTGTCGCACCCTCGCCGATGGCGCCAGTCGCCGCGAGCGCTGCGAGGCCAGCGGGACCTGGCAACCCCTGTCTGTATGCACCTTTGGCGATGTCTGCGCCGAGCAACCGATGCCGGGGTTGGTGGGCGCCTGGCAGACGTATTGCGTATCCGCCGGCGACGGCGGCGGCGTACTCGGCGACGGCTCGGGCGGCCTCGACGGCGGGTCGCAGGACTCTGCGTCAGCCGACGCCGGTCGCGTCGACCCCGACGCTGGTGTTGCCGACACGGGACCCGCCACCGCCACCGACACCGGTGGCGGTGACGCCGGCGTCGTCGATGGCGGGGCGCTCGACGGCGATGCTGTCGATGCGACCTCGGTCGACACCGGCAAGCCCGACTCCGGCAGCTGCGGCGACGGTGTGTGCTCGACCCTTGAGGGGCCGCTGTCGTGTCCACAGGACTGCGGATCCTACGCCCTGGGCTGCGGAAACGGCGCCTGCGAGGGCCTTGAGGACGCCCAGGACTGTCCGATCGACTGCGAGCCGAAGGCGACGGCGATCTATTCCTGCCTGATGAAGAGCTGCAAGACCGACACCGTCGCATGCCTCAAGGATGTCGACTGCCACGAGACCTTCAACAGCGCGCTGCGATGCATCGCCATCTGCCAGCCGGGCGACAGCGGTTGCGTCGACTTCTGCATTCAGACCATGGCCGCGCACCCGGGCGCTGAGAAGATCGCATCGTGTGGCATGGCCACATGCAAGTCGGCAGCTCCCGGCGGCACCGGTGGATGTGGCGATGG
Source organism: uncultured Myxococcales bacterium (assembly GCA_937915965.1). Taxonomy (GTDB): domain Bacteria; phylum Myxococcota_A; class UBA9042; order UBA9042; family UBA9042; genus CALGHC01. The sequence goes on along the minus strand of CALGHC010000513.1, from coordinate 8,305 downwards.
CCTGTGCCAGCCCGGCGAGAGCTACGCCACCTGCCCCGCGGACTGCGACCAGAACGGCCCGATCTGTGGCGACGGTCAGTGCGCCGCGGCCGAGAGCCCCACCAGCTGCCCGGCCGACTGCAAGCCGGTGTCGAAGCACTGCGGCGACACCGTCTGTGGAAGCAGCGAGACCGACGTGGCGTGCCCGGTCGATTGCCAGGAGGGAGCCGATCAGGCTTGGGGCTGCATGGAGAAGAACTGCCCCAACGAGGCCGCCGCATGTATCGGCGACGCCGCCTGTGGCGCGGCCCTCAACCAAACCACCAAATGCCTGATCGACTGCGGCGGCGGCGACACCTGCGTGCAGAAGTGCCAGGGGCCGGTCGTTGGCAACTCCAAGGCGCTGTCGTTGGCCCTGTGCGCCATCGACCAGTGCCCGGTCCAGTGAACAAGCGGCCAGTCCCACGACTGGGACACCGCCCCCCCTCCGCGCCGTGATTCCGTCTTGTTCCGTCTTGCGCTCCACGCACGCCGCCGTCACCATGGATCGACTCTGCACCGTGGAGGCTCCCTTGTTCGCTCGCCGTTCACGCCTGATCGTCGCCATCGCGGCCGTGACCGTCGGGCTGGCATCCGTCGCGTCGGCGGCGCCAAGAGTCGCGCTGCAAGGCACGCTGCGCAGCCAGGCCGGCTCAGCCGTCCCCGACGGTGCCTATGGCCTGATCGCGCGGATCTACGCCACCGCCGACGCCGTGGCGCCTCTATTCTCGGAGTTGGAGGTCTCGGTTCAGGTCCAATCGGGGTTCTTTGCCTTCGTCGTCGGTGACGGTGACACCCCCCTGCCCGAGACCCTGTTCGTCGACCACAGCGACGCCTGGGTGGGCCTGCAGCTCGTACCTGGCGAGACCGAGCTTCCTCGGGTGCGCGTCGGTTGGGCCGCCTTCGCCCACGCGGCGGCATGGGCCGAGCTCGCTGACAGCGCCTCGCAGACCGACGCGATCGCCTGCGCTGGCTGCGTCAAGGGCGCCCAAGTGGCGATCGAGGCTGCGGCGTCTTTGTCGAAGGGTGGCTCGGCCGTCGACCTCGTCTGCAGTGGCTGCGTCGGCTCCGATCAGATCGCGCAGGCGGCTGTCACGATGGCGGTCCTCGCGCCCGGCTCGGTCCAAGCCGTCCACATCGGCATCGCCGAGGTCGATGGCGACGCGATCGCCGTTCCATTTGCCAGCGGCGACGGCCCGGCCGGTGCGGCCCTCGTCAGCCACGATCTGCAATGCACGGGTTGCGTTGGCACTGACGAATTGGGCGATGGCGTCCTCGTGGGCCTGTTGCCGCTCGCGACCGAGGCCACTCTCGGCGTCGCCCGTGTCGGCTCCGCTCTGACAGTCACCCCAGCCGGCGTCCTGTCGGCCGACGCCGCGGCCTTCTTGCCCACGGTCGGCGGTGCGCTGGGCGGTGCGCTCACGGTGGGCGGCGCCCTCGAGGCGGCGGCGGGTCTTGATCTCACCGGTCACGCGCTCGTCAACGCCCGCGTCCCCTCGTTCGGCAGCCTGCCCGGCTGCGGCGGCGCCGACGCCGGCAAGGTCGTCTTCGTGGCGGCAAAGGCCGCCTTCTTCGGTTGCACGGGCAGCGCCTGGCGCGAGTTCGGGGTGCTGCCGTCGGGCACCCAGCAGAACCCTGCGGTCAGCTGCAAGACCCTCCTCGCCGATGGCGACAGCAGCGGCAGCGGCACTTATTGGATCGATCCCGACGGTGGAGCCACCACCAACGCGGTGCAGGCGTACTGCGACATGACCACCGCCGGCGGTGGCTGGGCGAAGCTCATGCCACCGGTTGTCGCGGTTCTGCCGTCCGGGCCGACCAAGGAGTACCTCTACCTGTACGCCGGGCGCTGGTATCGATCGCCTTCGACCAAGCAGGTATGGAACTGGAGCGGCGGTCAGCAGCTCACCGGCTCGTACGGCTGGCACAACGGTAGCAAGACGAGCACCTACACATGCAGCGGCTCGGGTGAGAAGCCGGCCTTCGGCGTCGGCTGCAGCAATGGCGGCGGCGGCACGGCAAAGACCCTGCCGATCTACAACAAGAGCCCGTCGACGGCGCAATGCACGATCTGCCAGGACCAGCCGAACGCCTATGGCAGCGGTGCGTGTCGCAGCAACGTGACGATCTACGCGAGGTGGTGATGAGGACCCTGAACCCGAGTCGCTCCCCGGTGGGCCTGGCAGCTCTAGCGGCCACAGCCGTGTTGGTCAGCGCTCCCGCGCTTTGGGCCGAGCCGTCGATCGCGGTGGACGGCCACCTGACCGCGACGGGCGGCGGCGCCGTCCCCGATGGCGCCTATGGCCTGGTCGTCGCCCTGTACGCCAACGTCGACGCCGTCGAACCGCTCTTCAAGGAGCTGCACGGCGCGGTGCCGGTTCACGGCGGCTTCTTTCAGCTCGTCATTGGCGGCGCGGATCCAGCCAAGCCCCTGCCCGCCGGGTTGTTCGCCGACCATCCGCAGGCTTGGGTGGGCGTTCAAGTTGTCCCCGAGGCAAAGGAGCTGCCACGCACCCAGCTGCTCGCCGTGCCGTACGCATTTCGGGCCGCCCATGCCGGCACGGCGGGATCCGCCGCGAGCGCGGCGATGCTGACCTGCGTGGGTTGTGTCGACAAAAGTCACGTCGACTTTGCCTACGCCGGCTCGACCAGCAAGGGCGGCCCAGCGCTCGACCTGGATTGTTCGGGCTGCGTCGACGCTGGTGAGATCGCGCCGGGATCGGTGACCTCAGACCACCTCGCGGCGGGCGCCGTGACGTCGGCCAAGATCGCCGCGGGCGCGGTCGGCGCCGATGCCCTGGCGGTGAAGTGGGCCGCCTCCGAGACCAAGGGGGGCGCGGCGCTGCTCGCCCTCGACCTGCAGTGTTCGGGGTGCGTCGGTGCGGACGAGCTGGCGCCCGGCGCTGTCGCCGCCCTGCTGCCGATCGCGACCAAGGACGTCCTTGGTGGGATCAAGGTCGGCGATCATCTCGACATCGACAACACGGGCCTGCTCGCCGTGCATGCCGCTGACTTTCTGGCGTCGTCGGGAGGCACCGTCAGCGGGGCCTTGAAGGTCGGCGGCCAGCTCACCGTGCAAGGGTCCGCCGATCTCTCGGGTGGTGCCCTCGCGGGATTTCGCGTCGAGTCCGGCGGCGCGCTGCCCGCGTGCAACGGGGCCAACGCCGGCGAGATGCGCTTCCACAGTGGTGACAAGCACTTCTACGGCTGCACCGGCTCGCAGTGGAAGGCTCTGCACAAGTAGCCGGTGCCGTCCGCGTCGTCATGCGTCCGCGTCGTCATCCGTCCGCGTCGTCATCCGTCCGCGTCGTCATCCGTCCGGCAGAATCCCGACATCCGCCGTTGCGAAATGGCCGAGCAGCGCTTCGTTCAACTCGTCCTTGCACTGACGGATCGCGCCATGACCGGCGTCGTCGAGGCGCAACACCCGTGCGTGTGGCAGCGCCCGCGCCAGGGTGTCGCCACGGTCGGGTCGAACCAACAGGTCCTGGCCTGGCCGGACGATCAGCGTTGGCATCTCGGCGAGGGCTCCCAGGCGCTCTCGGGTGTCGTGGCCGCGGATCGCGCCAAGCTGGGCGCGTCGGGTCGCCATCGGCGCCGGGTCGTGGAAGTCGTGGGCCAGCAGCGCCGCCAGACCGTCGGCGTCAGCGGTAGCCAGCCAGGCGGGCGGGAAGAGCAGCCGCTCGAGGTGAGCGAGGCGTCGCGCCCGGCCACCGACGTTGGCTGCGACGAAGTGAGCGAGGCCGGCCCAGGTCGGCAGCATCGCGCGCAGGCCACCGCCGGCGTGGGTCGCGATCAACGTGAGGCTGCGCAATCGCGCAGGCGCGGCCAACGCCAGCTCCTGCGCGACCATGCCGCCCATCGAGACGCCGACAACGTGCGCGCGCCGCCACCCCAAGGCGTCCATGAGCCCCAGAGCGTCGGCCGCCAGCGAGCGCATCGTGCACGGCAGCGGCGGCGGGTCACTGGCGCCGACGCCGGCGTGGTCGTAGGTGGCGACGCGGTGGTGGCCGGCGAGCGGGCCAACCTGGTTGACCCAGGCGCGGCCCGACATCGAGAAGCCCATGATCAACAGGACCGGGCTACCGCCTTCGCCGTCGACGCGAGCGCCGAGCTGCCGCCGGCGCTGGAGAGGGCAAACGATCTCGACGCGCTTCATCTCTTCGATCGGCAGGGCGTTCGCGGTCATCGTCAAGAGGTCTCCTGGGTTCGTTCAGGCGCTGAGCTCCGCGCGTTGGCTGCGGCGCATCAGCCGCTCATACAGCGCCGGCGCCAATCGATGCAGCCACATGCTGGCGTGCGCAACGGGCGAGACCAGCACCAACCGCCGCCGGCGGCGAACCGCGGCGACCACCGCTTCGGCGACCTGGCCCGGCCGAAGCAGCCGGCCGACGTTGGCGCGCTGCCGCCGGACTCGACCTCCGCTTGCGTCGAGGGCACGCTGTGAGAAGCCGGTGTCGATGAACGAAGGACAGACGATCACCACACCCAGGCCATCGGCGGCGTGTTCGGTCCTCAGCGTATCGAAGAAGCCATGCAGGGCGTGTTTGGAGGCGGCGTAGCCGGTCCGGCCGATCAAGGGCGCGACGCCAGCGACGCTCGACACCACCACGATCGTGCCGCGGTTGGCGAGCAGGTGTGGCAGGGCGGCGGCGGTCAGCTGCACGGCGGCGAAGAAGTTGACCTCGAAGACCCGCCGGATCACCTCAAGGTCGGTGTCGCGAAAGGCGCTGCGGTGGGTCAGACCGGCGTTGTGGATCAGCACGTCGAGCCGGCCGAAGCGCTCCAAAGCCGCGGCGACCAAGGCCTCGCAGGCCGCCCGATCGCGGATGTCGGCTGCGGCCACCAGCGCGCCTGGGCAACGGCTGGCCAAGGTGTCGATGCCGGCCTCGTCGATGTCCGCCAACACCAACTCGGCGCCGTCACGGGCGTAGGCCTCTGCGAGCGCGCCGCCCAGGCCGCCGGCAGCGCCGGTGATGAGGACGACCGGCCGCGTCGCGGGCGTGCCGGTCTTCGTCACGGACCGCATCACCTGCCCCCCCGCGTGAAGCGTTCGGCGACGTGTCCTGCGGCGCGTCCGGCGAGCGCGCCGGCCGCGCCGATTCGGGCGGTGATCCGCCCTGCCGGTGCCGACGTGACGCCGTCGTGCCGACTCGCTCGGTAGATCTCAAAGGCCTCGCGGCTGCTCTTTCGCGGTCGAAAGCCGAATTCGTCGACCAGCCGGCGGTTGGCCAGTACGGGCCGGTAGCGCAGGAAGATCACCTGCTCGGGGCCCCACGGTAGCCGCTCGAGAGACTCAAGCGCCGTGAGCCCACGCACCAGCCACCCCTCGGGCAGGCCGACAAAGGGGCGCCCCATCGCCGCGGCGATCTCGCGCAGCGTCATGACGCCGTCGCCGGTGAGGTTGTAGATGCCCGGCGGCCCACCGTGGATCGCTGCGTCGAGGGCGCCGACGACGTCTTCGTCCCAGATGAAGCAGAAGGGCGTGTCGACGTCGCGAATGCCGATGACGACCTTCGACTCGAAGAGCGCCGTGATCTGGTTGTGTAGCGTCTCGCCGAGAATGGTCGAGACCCGAAAGACGACCTGCGCGAGCTGCGGCTGATCGGCGCGTACGGTCTCGAGCAGCTCCTCGATGCGGCGCTTGTGCCAGGCGTAGGCGAACGACTCGTTGCCGCGCAGCGGGTCGTCTTCGTCGATGAGGGCTGCGTTGTCGGCGCTGTAGCCATAGGCCGCGCCGCTGGAGGTATAGACGAGTCGGCCTACGCCGTGGCTCAGGCAGGCATCGACGACGTTGCGGGTGCCGCCGACCTCGATATCTTCGAGGGTCGCGCGGTCCTGACCTGGGCGCGGCGTCACCACCGCGGCGAGGTGAACGACCGTGTCGATGGCGTGGCTGGCGACCAGATCGCTGAGCGCCGGGTCGCGGATATCGAGCGGGGCGTACACGACCTTCTCGGGCAGGCCGACCGGTCGGGTTGGATGCAGATCGGTGGCGACGACGAGGTCGACGCGTTCGCTATCGGCGGCCAGGGCCGCGACAAGTTGGCGGCCAATCGCGCCCGCTGCGCCGGTGATCAGTACGCGCTTCATCGCGCCGTCGACCGCGGCCTCGGCCCCGCCGCTCGCTCGCTCATGGGCGGCTTCACCTCGATTGGTCGCCATTGGACCCTCCAGCTTGCGTGGGGCCAGTTTGCGTAGGGCCAGTGTGCGTGGGGCCAGTGTGCATGGGGACGGGAGCGTCCATGGGGCCAGCATGTACGGGAATAGGGCGCCGGCTCCACAGGGCGGCCACACTCAGACCGATGATGACGTGCCAGATACCCCACCACGCGGCGACCACGGCCATGCCACCCAGCCCGGCGAAGTAGCTGAAGATCAGCACCAAGCCCAAGCCGGAGTTCTGGATGCCGACCTCGACCGCGACCGCGCGCCGCTCGGCCGGGTGCAGGCGGGTCGCCGTCGACAGCGTCCAGCCCAGCGCGATCGCCGCGCTGTTGTGGACCAGCACGGGCACGAAGACGAAGCCAATGCTGGCGAGGAAGTGGTCGAAGTTCTTGTGGAAGGCCACGACGACGAAGATGGCGAAGAAGGCCACCGAGGCGGCCTTGAAGGGGCGCTGCATGCGGGCGGCCAGCGCGGGCCAGCGCGCGGCCGTCGTCATCCCGGCCGCCAACGGAGCGGCGAGGATCAGCGCCACCGTCCCCAACATCGCGATCGGGTCGAGCTCGACCGAACGCAGGATGGCGGCCGTCCCCGGCCGCATGCCACCCCACAGCGCGAGATTCAGGGGCGTCATGACTACCGCCGCCAAAGTCGAGACGGCCGTCATGCTCACCGACACCGCCGTCGCGCCGCCAGCGAGGTGGGTGACGAAGTTGGAGACGTTGCCGCCGGGGCAGGCGGCGACCAGGATCATCCCCAGCGCGATGCTTGGCGGCGGTTTGAGCAAGAGGGTCAAGCCGTAGGTCGCCGCGGGCAGCAGCACGAACTGCGCGATCAGCCCGACCACGGGCGCTCGCGGTCGGGCGATCACGCGGCGGAAGTCGGCCACCCGCAGGTCCAGGGCGACGCCGAACATCACCAGGCCGAGCACGACGTTGAGCGCCAGCAGACCGGCGTCGTCGAAGCGCAAGTCGACTTGATCGATGGCGTGGGGCAGCGTCTGCATCACTCGACTCCGGGCGGCGGTCCGCGCAACCTCAACCCGCCGGCTCCTGGTGCATATCCTTGAATGTTTTTAGGTTCGGCGCCCACAGGTGGGCCACAGGGTCGACGTCGACGTGAATCACGGCGGGCCTCCCCGAGCGCAACGACCGGGCGATGGCGTTCTCCAATCCTGCGGGGTCCGCGACGCGCTCGCCGTGGGCGCCCATCGATCGGGCGAGCTCGTCGAAGGCGATCTCGCCCAGGTCCGCGTTGATGGTCTCGCTGGCGTCGAGGCGGCGGGTCACCAGCGTCTTGATCGGCTTGAGCGCGAACTGTTGGGTCATCTTGACCATGCCCCACTGCTTGTCACACAGAACCAGCCAGATCACGGGGAGGTTGTGACGTACGGCGGTCTCGACCTCTTGGGGATGGAAGCCCATCGCGCCGTCGCCGATGATGCAGCATACGGGGCTGTCTGGCCGCGCGATCCGGGCGGCGAGGGCCTGGCTGACGCCCGCGCCGAGCATGCCCATCTTGGGCGTCGTCAGCAGCGTATTCGGTTGGCGGATCTGCAGGTAGAAGTTCGCCCAGATCGCCGTGTTGCCGCCGTCGACGATCCACACCGTGTCTTCGCCCAAGACCCGCTGGCAGGTCGTCGCGACGTGGGCAGGGTGCATGGGCATGTTGCGGTTTGACAGCGCCTCGTCGAGCCGAGCGCGCCGCCTCTGGCCCGCAGCCTGCAGGTCTGCAAGCCAGCTGCGCCGCTCGCTCAGCTCGCCGCCACCGACGCGTTCGAGCGCGTCTCCCAGCGCCTCAAGGAAGCGACCGACATCGGCCTGCACGGCGACGTCGACCGGGCGGTTGTTGCCGATGGTCTCGGCGTCGAGGTCCACCTGGACCAGCTTCTGCTTGTCTGACCGCGCCCAGTACGGCGCCTTGCCCCACCAATCCGTCTCGCCCAGCCGGCTGCCCAGCACGACGACCAGATCGGCCTCGTTGCGGGCGCGGTTGACGGCGTCGATGTAGACCATGGGAACCGCGTGGCGGTCCCGCTCGTCGATAGCGGCCCGCGCCGCCCAGCTGGTCGTGACCGCGGCCTCGGCGAGCTCGGCGACCCGGGCGAGCTCGCGCCAGGCGC
>CALGHC010000512.1 GCA_937915965.1 uncultured Myxococcales bacterium | reverse complement strand
CCAGGCAGACCAGGCAGACCAAGCAGACCAGGCAGACCAGGCAGACCAGGCAGACCAAGCCGACCAAGCCGACCAAGCCGAGGCGCGTGCCAGCGACGGGGCGACCGCATCCGCTGAGAGCGAGCAGCTGCCGTCAAAATCCTAGTCGCGCCGCGAGCCCCAGCGGTAGACGAGGTGATGCGCGACGAAGCCGACGACCACCCCGGCGATCGCGTCGATCCAGTAGTGCTGCTTGGTCGTATGCACGGTGATGAAGACGCCCACCGCGGTCAGGGTCGGGACCCAGCGGAATCGATTCCGATCGCGCCACATGGCGAGCGCGCCGACGACGGCGACGGCGACGTGCGTCGAGGGAAACGTGTTGTTCGGCCGGTCCATCGTCCAATACCAGTAGATCGCGTCGGCGGTGAAGCCGGTTGCCTGCCAGTCGGTGGGGCGCGGGAAGGTCGATGGGATCACAAAGTAGAAGACGCAGTTGATCAGCTGGGCGACGACGATGGCGCCAATCGAGCGGTAGACGATCCGCTGGTCTTGCAGCGCGAAGACCGAGAACGCCAGCCCGAAGATGTAGCCGGGAAAGTAGATCCACCAGGTCCACGGCACGAACGGGATCGCCTCGTCGAACGCGGTCATGAAGTCGTGGCTTCGGCCCTCAGTGAGGGCCGCGACCGGCGAGTAGATGGCGGCGACCCCAGCGAGGGAGACGACCAGGACAACGAGCCGCCAGGCGTGGCGACGCGCTCCCTTGGCGTGGCTAAGCTCCGCGTGCCACGCGCGGATGTCCTGCCAGATCATGACATACTCCCCGTCGCCGTCGCCGGCTGGGCGGCCGTCGCCGGTTGGGCGGCCGTCGCCGGTTGGATCGCAAGCGCGAGCGATCCCGCTGCAATCGCGGGCGGGCTCCACCCCGATGCGATGCTGCAATCGCCGAACCCACAGCACATCGTTATTGCGCCATCAGGATATCGATGGTCGCGCGCCACAGCGTCGCCATCTGGAAGGTCAGCGAGACGGTCTCTTCGTAGTGGTCGCCGTTGTTGCCGCCAAGCTGGGTGCTGGCGCGGTGGAAGTCCGACTCGGGCAGAATGTAGCCGACGTGCTCGCCGCCGTTGCCAATCAGGAACTTGTACTTGGCGGTGATCAGCTCGGCGACTGGCTTGGGCTCGTCGACGCCGAGGCGATACGGCACGTCGTGCATCGACATGCAGTCACAGTCGCCGGCGATCTGCTGGAGCCGGCAGGTGTCGAACCAGGGCACGGTGTCGCAGTCGGCGTCGTGCTGCGGGAAGTAGACGCTGCCGCGATCCTGGCCGCGCTTGGTCGGGTCGACGGACTCTTCCGTCCAACGGGGATCGACCGGGAATCCCCAGAACAGCTCAGGGAACAACTCACCCGGCGCGCTGACCATCTCGAGCGGCCCGGCGCGCACACGGTAGACCCACTGCAGCAGACATCCCGGCGCCTCGGTGTCATTGGGGTCCCAGCCGGGACAGGTCGCGTCGCGTACCGTCATCTCCGGGTCGAGGTCAAAGAGGCCGAGCTCGAACATCAGCTGAAGCTCGAAGTTGTCGGGTGGCGCGAGGAAGCTGACACGGTTCACCTGCAGCGCGTCGAGCGCCATCGCGTCGGCGGTCTGCAAGGCGGCGAGGGCAGCGTCGGCGATGTGAACGCCATAGGACCAGGCGAGCTCGAACGTGTCTTCGGGCGCCCATTTGGGCACCTGCGAGCCGCCTTGCGTCTCGTAGACCCAGTCGCCCGCAGCGTCGACGAGCGGCGTGGGGGCTCCCAGGCCGCTCTGCATACCGCCGAGGCACTCGGCCATGAAGATGGCGCCGCCGCCGAGTTTGTCCTCCAGGCGTTTGCGCACTCCCCAGACGTAGTCGGCCGAGAGCAGCGTGTTGTCTGATCCGACCATCTCGGGGTGACCAGCGAAGCCGACCCAGGTGGCGATGCTGCTGCCGTCGGCGCGCCGGGCCTGAAAGGTCAGCACCTGATCGCTGACGACGATGGGGTCGCGGATGTCGCGGATAAGGCCCTGAACCGGGGCCTTGGGGTTGGTGCCGCCGAAATCGGCGCCGTTGAACCAGGGCGATCGGTCGCGCATCCGCACCGCGCCGACGCGCAGCTCGGCCGGCTCGAGGGCCGCGGCGGCTTGCTGGACCACGTCGACGATGGCGGCACGCACCTTGACGTTGTAGGCCGGGTTGGCACCCGAGAACATGCGCCCGGGCTCGAGGCTGCCCCACATGCCGCGCACGTCGGGGCCCTGATGGGTGTGGGTCGAGCTGACGATGATGCGGCTGGCGTCAAAGCCGAGCTCGGCGAGCTGCGCTTGCGCCTTCTGGATGTGGTCGCCGCCAAGACCGACGACGTCAAGGGAGACAAAGACGAGGTAGCTCTCGCCGTGACTGAGCGCGACGGCGCGCGCCGTGATCGGGTCGTGGCTGCCGGTCGCCGCCCGGCCACCGCCAAAGCCGGCGATGAACGCGGTATCGAAGACGCCGTTGCCGTTGGCGTCATCAAAGGGCTCGGCGCACTTCTTGCCGGTGGCGCCCGGGTCGTCCGGGCATCCGTCGAACTTTCCGTTTTGATTGGTGTCTGTGTAGGTCTCGAGCAGCGTCGGGGTCATGTCGACCACGGCATAGCCGACGCGATCCCCGGCGACGACGGCGATCGGTCCCTTCGTGGCACCCGCTGCGTCACTCGCGTCGGCCGGACCGCTGGCGTCCGGGCTGCCACAAGCGCCGGCGAGGACGGCGAGCGCGGCCGCGATGAGCGAGACCGGCATCAGCGAAACCGGCATCAGCGAAACCGGCATCAGCGAAACCGGCATCAGCGAAACCGGCATCTGCGAAACCGGCATCAGCGAAACCGGCATCTGCGAAACCGGCATCTGCGGGACCGGCAAGAGCGAGACCGGCAAGAGCGAGACCGGCATCTGAGAAACCGGCATCTGCGACGAGGTCGCGGCAGGCGAACGAAGGCCAGCATGGTGCATCGGCGACC
>CALGHC010000511.1 GCA_937915965.1 uncultured Myxococcales bacterium | reverse complement strand
CTGCACGCTCTGGCCTCCGCTGCACGCTCTGGCCTCCGCTGCACGCTCTGGCCTCCGCTGCACGCTCTGGCCTCTGCCTCGCCGCGCCACAGCCTCAGACAAAACAAGCAAGAGGGTGAGAAAAAACAGGCTAGCCTGTTTTTTTCTTGCGCCTGCCCCTCGCCGCACGCTTCGCCAGTCCACTCCCGCAACCCTTCGGAATTACGCTTGCGACAACGGCGGTGCGCCGCTAGCATCGCGCTCGTTCGTTCACGCCGAGACCGCCGTCAGACCCAGGAGCCGTCATGCATTCGACCAACCGTGCTACGCCTCGTCATGCCGCGCCGGCCATCGTCGCCATCGCCGCGGCGGCCCTTGTGGCGACCGCGCTGTTGCCCGTGGCGCGTGCCGACGCCGCCGTGCCCGCCGTGCTCGCTCTGCAGGGCTACCTGCGCAGCGCCGGCGGCGGACCGGTCGCCGACGGCAAGTACGGCTTGCTGGTCGGGCTCTACGACGCGCAAGACGCGGCGAAGCCTTTCTGGAAGGAGTCGCTGATCGCGGTGTCCGTCACGGCCGGCTTCTTCCACACGCCCCTCGGTCTGGTCGACGAGAACAACCCGCTGCCAAAGGAGAGTCTGGCCCAGGCGGAGTCGGTCTGGGTTGGCGTGTCTGTGCAAGGCGAGCCCGAGCTGCCGCGCCAGCGCCTCCTCGCTGTGCCGTTCGCGTTGCTGGCCGAGCAGGCGCTCGCCGCTGCCAAGGCGGACGTCGCCAGCAAGCTCGCATCGCCGATAGCGACCGACGACATCGCCCCGGGCGCGGTCACGGCCGAGAAGGTCGCCTTCACCTACGCGGGCAGCGACGAAAAGAGCGGCAAGGCGCTGTCGGCCAAGGCAGCCGACGCCCTGGAGTGCAGCGCGTGCATCGGCGGCGCCCACATCGCGGCGAAGTCGATCGGTGCGGCCCACGTCGCCTTCAACTACGCGGACTCCGACGAGCCCGGCGGTGCCGCCAAGCTCGCCGACAAGGCCACCTTCGCCGACAAGGCGGCGCTCGCCGACGAGGCCACCAGCGCCGGCAGCGCCGCCGTCGCCGACAAGGCAAAGGTCGCGCTGGACCTGCAGTGCACGGGCTGCGTCTCGCTCGCTGAGCTTGGCGACGACGTCAAGGACGGCTTCCTGCCGATCACCGGCGGCACCCTGAGCGGCAAGCTCGTCGCCAGCAAGGGTCTCGACACCGGCGCTGACGTCGACCTCGGTGGCCACGTGCTGATCAACGCGCGCCTCGAGTCAGCCACCAAGGCGCCCGCAGCGTGCGATGCCGCCAACGCCGGTCGCGTCTACTACGACACCGCCACCGCCAAGCTGATGTTCTGCAATGGCGCAAAGTACCAGGCATTCGTCATGGAGTCGGGCTACGGCCAGAAGGACGATCCAGGCGTGAGCTGCAAGGCGCTCTTCGACAGGGGCGTACACGTCGATGGCGTCTACTGGATCGACCTGGACGGCGGCGACGCCAGCAACGCGGTCGAGGTGTATTGCGACATGAGCAACGACGGCGGCGGCTGGACCTTGGTGATGAAGCAGGCTTCGGGATCTGGCTTCGGTGCGCCGCTCTCCGTCTCCGTCTGGCCAGGCTGGTCGAAGCCAGACCAGGTGATCAACGCGACGGATGCCAGCACCAAGGACGCGAACATGGTCAACCTGGCCTACTCAAAGCTGACGGGTGCGCAGCTGCGGATGACGGCGTCGAAGACCTGGACGTCGATCGCCGCCGGCGGCTGGGCGCGCACCATCAACACGACCGCCTACACGGCGCTCTCCGACGCCAACGCCAACAAGGTCGGCAATCTGGGCGGATCGGGGAACAACCCGTGGCCTGCCGGCGCCTTTACCGACCACACCAACACCAAGACCACCGGCACGGACTACGCGCTGTGCTGGCGCGCCGGACCCTGGTTCAACCAGACGAGCTACGAGAACACGTCTGGCGGCACCAAATGGGGCTGGTTCTTCAACAACGAGTGCGGCCAGTCGAGCACCGACACGGCCGAGGGCCTCGGCTGCTGCGGCAACCAAAGCTGGCACCGCGCCAGCCCATGGGCGCTCTACGTCTGGATCCGCTGAGGCGCGATGCCAGCTTCCGTCGTTGCCCGCTTCCGTCGTTGCCCGCTTCCGTCGTTGCCCGCTTCCGTCGTTGCCAGCTTCCGTCGTTGCCCGCTTCCGTCGTTGCCAGCTTCCGTCGTTGCCCGCTTTCGTCGTTGCCAGCTTCCGTCGTTGCCAGCTTCCGTCGTTGCCAGCTTCCGTCGGTGCGCCGTCAGTGCCACTTGCCGTCGCCGTCGCCGTCGATGAAGACCGGGTTGGTCACTGCTTGGGCCTCGTGGGCCAGGCCCGGCTTCGACGATGCCGTGCCGGGTCTCAAGACGGCATAGACGAAGCCATCTGCGCCGCCGGGTAGGGTCGCCTGCAGGGACGCTGTGATCTGGCCGCCGACCGCCGGGACGGCCGAGACATCGGCGCTGGCGATCTTCGCGTCTCCGAGCCAAAGCTCCAGCGTGCCGAGCTTGACCCAGGCCGGCGTATGCACGCTGGCGTGCACCTTCACCACGCCGCTGACCGCCGTGAGCGTGTCGCCGATCGAGGCCTGGGTGCCGCCGTTGCTGGCTTGAATCAGCAAGATCGGCCCCGACGTCGCGAAGGCACGGCCGGCCCGCAGCGCGGTCTCGACGTCGGCCGGCGCGAAGCGCCCTTGCACATCGCGCGGCTGACCGTCTTTGTCGCTACCGAGCCACACGTAGGTGCGCGCGCCGCCAATCGCGCTCGGTACGCTGTGCGAGTCACTGGTGCCCGTCGCCACCAGGCGGATGCCGCGCGCCATCAGCGTCGCCCAGTCGGCGCGAACCAGATCGAAGCTCGACATGCGCACACCGTTGAGCAGCTCGATCGCGTCGAACCCCACCCACGCGGGCTCGATGGTGGTGGCGTCGAGCTCGATGCGGTCGAAGTACGACGTGCCGTCGCGGGCGTGGTTGCACTGCACGATGCGTTCGTTCGCCGGACCGCGGAGCATGGCGATCAGGTCGACCGCCTCCTTGCCGTACCAGGCCGGCGCGCCGTTGCCCGACCGGGTCGGGTCGACCGCGACCGGCCAGACGTTGAAGTGGCCGATCAGGGCGGTCGAGACCTCGACGCCGCTGCGCACCGTAAGTCGATCGCTCAGGCCGACCTCGTCGAGCCAGGGCGTGTAGTCGGTGACGAAGTCGTGGTCGGTCGCGACGACGTAGTCGAGGCCCTCGACGACCGCACCGCGCATGCGTTGGCTGATCGGCGCGCCGCTGTCGGCGCTGTGCTCGCTGTGGATGTGCATGTCGCAGGCGACCCAGCCGGTGGTGGTCACGGCGACCGGCAGCGAGGCGGTCAGCGATGTCGTCTCGCCGGCGACGAGGTCGACGGTCGTGGCGTACGAGCCGCGTTCGGGGCCGTGGTGCAGCCAGACGTCCCAGCGGCCGGCCGGTAGCTTCCACACGGCGCTTCCGGTTGTATTGAGGAAGACGCGCTCGCCAAGCATCGCCGTCTCGGTCGGCCAGGCGTTGAGGCGAAAGGGCGACGGCTTGCCGGCGCCGTCATCGACCTGGACGGCCAGGGACGCGGCCACCGGCGCCACCAGGGCGAGCTTGCCGCCCTGCCAGCTCGCCGGCGTCAGCTTCACCGACTCCGCGCCGATCTGCATCGCGCCGCCGACCTCGCCCGCGCCGTTGCCTGTCCAGGTCGCCCGCGCGGAGACGGCGT
>CALGHC010000510.1 GCA_937915965.1 uncultured Myxococcales bacterium | reverse complement strand
CGTCATGCCCTCGGTCGAGACCTCGTCGAGCACCTCGATGCGCAGCGTCCCAGGCTCGCAGTGGGCGCTGCCAAGCGGCCACAGCCGGGTGCAACCATGCATCACAATCGGCACGACGGGCACGCCCGCGTCGATCGCCAGGTGAAACGCGCCGGTCTTGAAGGCGCCGAGCTCACCGTCGAGCGAGCGCGTTCCCTCGGGTGCGATCACCGCGCTAAGCCGCTCGCTGCGCAACCGTGCAGCCGCGGCGCCCAGCGTCGCCGTCGTCCGCTCGCGGTTGGAGCGGTCGATCGGCAACATGTCGAGCACACGGACAGCCTGGCCGAGCAGCGGTACGTGCAGGATCTCGCGCTTGACCACCGTGACGCCGCCCTCGGGCTGCAGCGCGGCCCCGACAAATAGATCCAAGGTCGACGAGTGGTTGAAGGTCAGCACGCGCGCCCGCCGGCGGCCCAGCTCTGCACGCGCGGCGGGGTCGAGCGCCAGACGTACGCCGGCGATCCACAACGCGCCCTTGCCGAAGCCGCGCACCATCGCGTTGCCGAGGGTGGCCTTGCGCCGCCCCAGGGTCACGGCCGTCACAATCATGATGAGGGGGATCCAGACTGCGAAGAACACCCAGCCAGCGGTGTATTGCCATATCGTGATGAGGGCGCTGCGCATGGACATGTACCCGCTCGCCGCGCGCGGGAGCCGGCGTGGGCCGACGGTAGGGCCTGGTGTCAGGCATTGACAATTGTACAATTTCAGCGCGCCGATCTGGTCGCAAAAAGACAACACCCCTCGCTCCGCCGATGCAGAGCGAGGGGTGTCCGCTGGAGGGCACATCGCCAGCCGCCCCTGTGGCGACCGATCAACGTCGCGCCACCCTACAGCTTCTGGTCGGAGTAGGCCTGGGCCTTCTGCGCCTTGATGTAGCTCTTGCGGCCACTCGCGCTGCCGCGTGCCGCCGAGATGCCGGCCTCAGCTTCCTCCATCGCCTTGATCTTCTTCTCCAGCCGGGGGCTGGGCGTCTTGCGCTGCTGCGCGCGCAGGTCGTCGATCGAACCGCGGATCTTCACCCGGGCCTGGTCGAAGTCGCCTGCCTCGGCGTCGCGGGCGGCCTCCTCGAGGCTGGTGGCGCTCTCGACATCGGCGACCCGCACGGTCACCTCGGTGTCCTCCGAAGCACGGACAGCGTTGTCGTCGTCCGAAAGTGCCACGGTCAGCGGTGCGTCGATGACGTGCGTCTTGCCGTCCTCGGCGACCGCCCGGAAGCGTGTCATGAAGGCTGCGACCTCGAAGTTGTCGCCGGCGCCGGGTTCGACCGCGAGTCGCACGACGATGTCGCGGCTCTGGCCGGAGCGCAGCGACCCGACCGGGATGATCGCGACGTCGTTGCGGACCTCAAACGGGTAGCCAAAGACCTGGACGACGCGGGTGTTGCGTCCCGGACGGATCGCGATCTCGACGCCGCGGGCGACAGTCGCGCTCAGGCCGTCGAGCTCGTCGGCGAGCACGCTGGAGACCTCGCGCGCTTCTTTGATGAAGTGGTAGCGGCCGCCGCCGTGGTCGGCGACGCGGGTCATCAGGTCCTCGTTGTAGTCGAGCCCGACACCCAGGGTCGAGACGCTGATGCCGTGACGCCACGCCTCGGCCGCACGAGCAGCGATCACCGGCGGACGCGATTCGCCAGTGTTGGCGAGGCCGTCGGAGAGCAGCAGGACATGCTGCAGCTCGCCGGTGCCTCGTTGGCCCTGGCGTAGGGCGTCGATCGCTTTCACAAGCGCCGGCCCCAGCGCGGTCATTCCGCCGGGCTGCATTCCGAGGATGGCGTGGCGCAGCCGGTCGCGGCCCTTGCCCCACGGTGGCAGGCCGCGGCCGTGCACGGTGACGATGTGGTCGTACGAGACCAGCGTGACGCGGTCGTCGCGGCCGAGGCGATCAATCAGGTTGAGGGCGGCTTGCTTGACCTGCTGGATCTTGCCGCCGCTGCTCATCGAGCCCGAGCGGTCGATGACCACCGCGAGGTCGAGCGGCGGCCGCGCGCCTGGCGCCGTGTTGTCCGCTTGGAGACGCAGGACCACGTTGAGGTCGCGGCCGGTCGTCGCCTTCAGGACGGTATGCTGTGGCAGCACGGACATGCCGAGCGGCCCGGAGCGCGCCGAGGTGGCGGGCTGCAGGGCCTTGCCACCCGCAAACGCGGACGTGGCGAACACAAGACAGAGCGCTGCGAACAGGCACAGCGAGATCAAACGGGTCGGTCGGTGGATACGGGTCTTCATCTGGTCCTCCTGGCGTGGGAGTACTGGCGTGGGAGTAGAGGGGCACGAGGCCGTCTACTCACTGCGACGCCTGGGCCGCCCGGAGGATCTCTGTCGATCGATCTTTTTGTGCTGAAACGTGGTCGGCGGCGGCTGCGACGGTCGGTCCGCCGTGTCCGCCGAGTCCGCCGTGTCCGCCGTATTCGCCGCCTTCGCTGATTCTGCCGCGTTCGCCGTGTTCGCTACGGTCGCTTCGGCTGCGTCGGCGCGGCGGCCGGCTTGTCGCAGAGGGACTCGAGCGAGGCCCGGTCTGCGCAAAGTGGCAGATTCGCGTCCGGCGTTGGCGTGGTGCCCGGCGGCCAATACAGCCGCAGCGGGTGCTCGAAGCAAAGGCGCGTCGCGTCGGGCTCGCCGGTCTGCAGCGCACCCATCGTCGCGCCGCCAACCGCCTTGCCGGCCTCGCTGCCGTCGGGCCAGAAGAACTTCGCGCCGTCCTTCGCGCGCCAGCAGCCCTTGCGCGCGCCCGATCCCGAGACGACCCCGGCTTCCTCGTCGCTGCCCTCGACCATCGCGTCGTGGGGCGCCAGCATGACGTACTCGCCGCAGCGGGTGCGCAGCGTGACGAGCTGGCCGCGAGGCTTGATGTGCTTGTCGTAGACGTGCAGGCGGGCGGCCGTGTCACTCACCACCACGGGCTCGCCGTTGGCAAAGATCAGCCGGGCCGTCGGGGCCATCCACGCCCCCGAGGGGCTGGTGTCGAAGTGGCTACCCGCCTGATAGCTGAGGCCAGTCGCGCCCCCCGGCAGGGTCGTGCGCATCCGCAGGCCGTCGACCGCGAGCGGCCACAGCGGCGGCGAGTGGGCACCGTAGACGTGCTCGGCGTTGCCGACCGCGACGCCGGCCGCCAGCGCGACGCTGGTTCCGTCGCTGTAGATCATGCGCACACCGCGGCTGACGACGTCCAGGACGTCGGCGCGGTGCACGAACAGGCGCAGGGCGATGCCGGTGAGGGCCGACTCCGGGCGCACGCAGTGGCGCTTCATGTCGGTCTCGGGTAGCGATTCGATCGCCAACCACTCGCCCTTGTCCTCGACGAGACGGTAGCTCACCACCGCACCCGGGTCGCGCTGTACCAGGCGGAACGCCGCGTCACGGGCGCGCACGCCCCCTTCGCCCGGCTGCGCGTGCAGCCACGCCCCGCGCTGGACGAGCACGTAGCGGTCGCCCTCGCCGGCCTTGTCCAGCTTCGCGTCGGCGTGACGCCCAGAGAGCTGGATCTGCGGCTCCTTGGCAGCGACGGCGGCCTGCGGCCCACCGCAAGCCGACACCGCCAGGAAGGCGACGGCGATCAGGCTGGACAGCGGCCGGGTCGCCCTGAGCGACCCGCAGAACGTAGGCTGGAACATCGTAGCACCTCCGGGAGACCGAGCTTCGGGCGCGCCCGTGGCGGCGTCAAGGGCGGCGTGCCCAGGCCTGAAGATCCGGGCCACCGAGGGTTGCGAAGCCTGGCTGCGGGCGGGTTCAGTGAAGGCAGGGCTGGGTGGCCGCGCGATCTCTACAGCGCGGGTGCAGGCTCTACAGCGCGGGCGCAGGCTCTACAGCGCGGGTGCAGGCGTCGCGCTGGACTTCAACAGCTGCACGAGCCGCAGGGCCAGCTGGTCGCTGCCGTGCTGGTCGACCGGCACCCCGGCGGTCTGGTGAGCGGAGGCGCGGCCGCTGGTCAGTGGCACGTTGAACATCGGCACGTAGGCCCACCGATAGCCGGCGTCGCGCAGGCGATCCTTGTCGACGTCGGCGTCGAACTCGATGAACCGAATCGCTGGCAGCACGCTGTCGAGGCGACCGGCGAGCGCGTCGGCGTGGAATCGCTTGCAGGGGGCGCACCAGGTCGCGCCGAGATAGAACAGGACCGCTTGGTTGGCCGCCTTGCCCGCGGCGATCTGATCGCGGATGAACGGTGCGGCGGGCTCGTCCCGGGCGCTACCGCGTACAAAGACCACGCGCCCGCTGGGGCTGCCCGTGAGCTCCCGGTGTGTCGGTGTCGATCCGTCGGTGGTCGCCGTCGCGGCGCCGGCCGCGGCCGTCGCTGTCGCCGCTCGCGCCGATGGGGAGCCTGTCGGCGCTGTCGGTACCACCACCGCCCCTGGGCCGGGCTCCCCAAGCGCCCGCTCCGTCACCGCGACGACCGCTGCGGTGGCGCCGTGCGCGCCGCCCTTGTCTTTGTCGCCGCAGCCTGCGGCGATCAAGGGCAGCGTGATGGCCGTCGCCACAGCCAAAACAGCCGCCGCAGCCGCCGCAGTCGCCTTGGCCGGCGTGGCTGTCCTAGTCGCCTTGGCCG
>CALGHC010000509.1 GCA_937915965.1 uncultured Myxococcales bacterium | reverse complement strand
GATGCCGAGATCGGGCGCGCCACAGACGCACAGGTAGACGTCGATGTCGCACACGCCCTGCTGGCAGGTCCACTGCGCGCACTTGTGGTCACCCACACAGGGCTGGTTCTCCTTCTTTGGCTTCGGCTCGCACTTGCCAGTCTTGGCGTTGCATGCCGAGTCGGCGCAGAAGCTGCTCTCGCCGGTGCAGTCGATCACCGAGCTGGGGATCTTGTCGCAGTGCCACTCGTCTGCGGTCCCCTTCTCGTTCTCCTCGGGCTCCTTGTCACAGTAGTACTTGGGCGCGCACAGGTCGTCGGGCTTGTTGTAGTTGTCCACGCAGTATTGGTTGTCGGGGCACTTGCACTTGAGCGTCGTGCCGGCGACGCAGGCGCCGGCGGCGCAGGTGTCGTTGCCCGTGCAGTACTGGCCGTCGTCGCAGGTGGCGCCGTCGTCTTCCTTGTTGACGCAGTCGCCGGTCTTCGCGTCGCAGCTGTCGGTCGTGCAGGCGTTGCCGTCGTCGCAGTCGGGCTTGTCGCCACCGCCGCACTTGCCGCCGTCGCAGGTGGTGTTCAGGGTGCACGGGTCGTCGTCGGAGCACAGCGTGCCTGCCTCGACGTGAACAAAGCCGCACTTGCCCGCGGTGCAAGCGGCCTTGTCGCAGAGGTTGGAGCTCGCCGGGCACTCGTTGGCCTTGCTGCAGTCCGCCTGCGGCTTCTCGTCCTCAACGCTCTGATCGACGCTGGTCACGTCGGGCTTGTCGTCCGTGTCGGGCGGTGTGACCTGGCTGTCGGCGTCGGGCTGGCCGCCGCTGTCGGCGAGCGCGCCGACATCGGCCTCAGAGGTCACACCCCATTGCGTTGGCTGCAGGGTCTCGGGCTGGCATGCCGCCAGGCTGACGAGCGCGGCTGCCACCGCGACGACCAACCACGGGATCGAATGTCGTGTCTTCATTCCGGTCATCTTCCAGACCCCGTCGGCGCGGTCAAGCCTGCGCCCGTCATCTTGTCTGCCCGTGCAGCCGCAGCGTGCTGCTGCCGCGCGATATCTTGTCTGCCTGTGCAGCCGCAGCGTGCTGCTGCTGCACGATGCGACCCCCTAGAACCGCCCGCCGAGGACAAGCCCGCCGCCGCCGTCGCGCGGTTGCGGCGTCATCCACCAGCTCGTATCCGCCTGACCGTCTTCACCCGACGACAGCGAACGCACGAGCGCTACGGCGAGCACACCGACGCCGACGCCGGTGAGGCCGTAGCCGATGTATGCCATGGTATCGGCAGAGCTTTTTTGCGTCTCGTAGTCATCCGCCGAGTCGAACTTCTGGCTATTCTGGCTGGACGTGCCGTCCTTGACGAAGTCGTCATTGAGCCCGGTGGCCGTGAAGTAGCCATAGCCCGAGAGGGCCGCACCACCGACGAGCGCCACGCCGCCGACGACGTACAGGGTCGTCGTCAGGCCGTCGATACCCTTGGGCTCAGTGGGCTTGACGGGCTTGTTCGGGTCGCCGGGCTTGTTCGGGTCGCCGGGCTTGTTCGGATCGT
>CALGHC010000508.1 GCA_937915965.1 uncultured Myxococcales bacterium | reverse complement strand
GTCCCGCGGCCGGTTCGCGGCCGGCCAACGGCGCCCTGGTTGGCGGCGGCGCTGACACGCCAGCCCCTGCCAAGGCGCCCACGCCCGTGCCAGCCGTACGGGGCGAGCCAAAGATGGAGCTGAGACACCTCAACCACACCGGCTCGCTGTCGGGTAAGGCCGTCCGCCGCGCCGTCGCCGAGGTGGCCGCCGAGACGCTTGCCTGCCTGGAGCGCACGGGGGCGATGACGACCACCCTGCGTCGAGCAACCTCCAAGGTGCGTTTTGTCATCGAAGAAGATGGGCGGGCCCGGCGCGTTACCGTCAGCGGTGGCCCGGCGGCGCTGACCCGCTGCGCCGAAAAGGTCGTCGACCAGGTCCGCAGCCGCACCCGACCGGATACGGGCACCGTCGAGGTCACATTCAAGCTGGAGTGGAGCCAGTGACACCTCGATTCCGCCATCACCTTTACCCGGTCGCCCTGGCCGGGGCGATCGCCGCCTCGACGACGCTTGTTGGCTGCGATGGCTTCGTGCCCGAGCTGGGACAACAGACCCAGGAGAGCTGCAGCGCCGCCGATAGCGACCCCTCCACCGACGTGAAATTCGGCACCGACATCGTTGCCGGGATCTTCCAAGGTGCGGCCGCCTGCTTGCCCTGCCACGACCCCCTGGGCGCCGATCCGGAGGGCTACCAGGAAGGCGGTCTCGACCTCACCAGCTACGCGAACCTGCGCTCGGGCGGCGTCAACAGCGCGTCGGCGATCGCGATCCCAGGCGACCCGTGTCACAGCTGGCTGTGGCTCAAGCTGACGAGTTCGCCTCCGTCGGGCAGCCAGATGCCGCTCGACCGGGGGGCGATGGCGCCCGCGCAGGTGATGCAGATCCACGATTGGATCGCCGAGGGTGCCCGTGACAACTGAACGCAACGGCACACCGGCCAAGCTGGATCCAGTCAGGCCGGATCCAGTCAGGCCGGATCCAGTCAGGCCGGATCCAGTCAGGCCGGAACCAATCGCACGAGGCCGACGTGGGCGCGCCATCCTCTTGCCATCCGGCGTGGCCGCCCTCGCCTGCAGCCTGTTCGCCGCCGGCGTCGCGAGCGGCGGCGAGACCAACGTCGCCGGATCGGCGCAGCTCGACTACCTGGCGGTGCCGACCAACAGCGCGCCGCGGTCGACCACCTTCGACGGCTTCACCACCGAGCTGTCGATGAAGCTCGTCGCCGACGTCAACGACAACCTGGTCGTCGAGACCAAGGTCTGCTTCGCTTGCCACGGCGTCGAGATCGGCGTCGCCATCGCCGACGTGACGATCAACGATCACCTGTCGATCCGGGTCGGTCGTTTTTCGCCCGCGTTTGGTGACTTTCCGGCACGCCACGATCCAGCCAATCACCGCACCTCGGACAAGCCGCTGCCCTACGACATGGGCCGCATGCTGCGCCTGCGCGAGTGGAACATGTCCGTATTGCCGGCTCCGTATGTCGACAACGGCGTCGAGCTGCGCGGCACTTTGGAGCTGGGGCGACGAGTCGAGCTGGACTGGGCTGGCTATCTCGTCGGCGGGCTGCGCGCCAGCCAGGACGCCACGGACGTCGACTTCATCCAATCTCGGTCCGGGGATTGGTACTACGTCGACAACAACTCGATGCCGGCGGCCGGCGGACGCGTCGTGCTCAACCTGCTCGCCGATGACTCCTCAGTCCGCCTCGGCGCCTCGGCCATGACCGGCAGCTACGACCCGGCCCGCGAGCTCGACTACGTCCTGCTCGGCGGCGACGTGTCGTGGCGAAGCAAGTACATGACGCTGCGCGCCGAGTATCTGCTCCGCCGCCAGCACATGGCCCTTGGCGATCATCCCGGCGACGACTTCCTCTACGGACCTCGTGCGGACGGAACCTATGACACGGTGGCCATCAAGGACGGCTTCTATCTCGAGGCCGAGGTGCCGCTCGGCGATTTCGAGCTGGTCGGCCGATTCGACGGAATGACCCGGATCGGCAACGTCACCGTCGCGAGCTCGCTGACCGATCGTTCGTGGATCCTGCGCGGCACCCTGGCGGCGAGCTACCGGGCCAGCGCCAATCTCCGCTGGAAAGCGAGCGGCGAGCTGTACCAGTTCTCAGACTTCGACAGCGAAGCGGCGTTTCACCTCGGCCTGGTCGCTTCATTTTGAGGGTGGCCGACGTCGTGCAGACGCCGTGTGGGAGGCGATGATGCGAGAACGGCGCTGTCTCAAGCTGTGTTGCCTCAGCCTGTTGGCCATGTCGACAGCTGGCTGTGCGTTCATCGCTGACGGTGCGCCACCGGGTCTGGCTGTGCACGACAACGCGGGCGACTTGGACGCGGTGGCCAAGGACGCCGAAGACAGCGATGACTCGATCGGCATTGTGCTGGCCGACGCGGTCACCGCGGACGGCGACGGTTCGGCCAACCAGCTGCCCCCTCAGACGCTGGGGCCGCTCTTCGCCTGGCTGAACGACGGCGGCTACGCCGGCTGGGCCGCAGAGTCCGTCGTGCACAAATCCGCTGGGCCCCACAGTTCAATTCGCGTCTTCGCCAACGCTGCGCTCTACGAATCGCTCAGCAAGGCGATGGCTGTGCACCCGGTCGGCGCCGCCGCAGTCAAGGAGATCTACGACGCCGACGCGACAGCGCTCAAAGGCTGGGCAGTTCTGCACAAGATCGCCGCGGACAGCGCCGCCGGTGATGGTTGGTACTGGTTCGAGAGCCTCACCAAAGATGGCAGCGCCGGCGTCTACGCGAGCGGTCCGCCTGCGCCATCGTGCATCGAATGCCACGTCGACAGCGCGCACGACTTCATCTGGTCGGAGACGTTCTCGCCCTAGCTTGCGCCGCCCGGCGACCGCTCATCGCCGCGCCGAACGCACCCTCAGGTCGAACCGTCGCGCCGGTAGAGCCAGACCAGCTCGCGCAATCGGCCGGTGTGATCCGCTGTCAGCGCGTCGGCCGGCATGCGCCAGCTCCAGCTGCCATCGCACAGCGCTGGCGTGTTCATCCGCGCCTCGCTGCCCAAACCCAGCACGTCCTGGACAGCGACGATGGCGGTGTCCGCCACCGACGCAAAGGCCGCCCGGATAAGGTCCCAGGCGATATCGCGGCCGTTGACACAGAGGTACCGGCGCACGTGATCCCGACGGAACTCTGGCGCGCTGTCGTACCAGCCACGCACGGTGTCGTTGTCGTGTGTCCCCGGGTAGACGACGGCGTCGCGGCTGTAGTTGTGCGGCAGGTGGGTGTCACTGGGTGGCGCGCCGAAACCAAACTGCAGGACCCGCATTCCCGGAAGACCCGCGGCGACGCGCAGGCGGTCGACGTCCTCGTCGATGATGCCGAGGTCCTCGGCGATGACGGGCAGCGCTCCGAAGCGGGCGGCGAGGGCCTCGAAGAGAGCGATGCCGGGGCCGGGCAGCCAACGGCCGGCACGCGCGTCCACCGCCTCGGCGGGAATCGCCCAGCACGCGGACAGGCCGCGGAAGTGGTCGATACGAACAATATCAGTCCACTCCAACGCCCGCGCGATGCGCGTACACCACCAGTCGAACCCCTGGCGATGATGTGCGTGCCAGTCGTAGAGGGGGTTTCCCCATCGCTGACCCGTCTCGCTGAAGTCGTCGGGCGGCACCCCGGCTACGTCGCGCGCGTTGCCATCCGGGTCGAGCTGGAACAGGCCGCGGTTTGCCCAGACGTCGACGCTGTCCCCCGAGACGTAGATCGGCACATCGCCGATCAGGCGGATGCCCCGAGCGGTCGCACTGGCGCGCACAGCCTGCCACTGTCGATCGACGAGGAACTGCAGGGCACGTTGCCGATCGATCGCCGCGGCATGGTGGCGGCGGGCGCTGTCGAGGTCGCGCCGCCGGCGGTCGCGCAGGCCTGCGGGCCAGGTCATCCACGGCCGGTCGTCAAACGCGTCGTGCAGCGCTGCGAAGAGGGCGGCGTCGTCGAGCCACGCGCGCTGCGAGGTCGACCAGCGGACAAACTCGTCGTGCAGGGCGTGACCACCCGCACACAGTCGACCGGCGGCCAGGTGAAGGACGGGGCCGTGGCCGGCGAAGATCTCCGGCCAGTCGACGGCTTCGCCGCGAACACCGCCGGCACGCCGCAGGGGCTCGATCTCGACCATCGCGAGCAGGCCGTCGCCGACCAGGCGCTCGAGATCGATGAGCCAGTGGCTGCCGGCGAGGGCGGCGCTGGACGCGTACGGCGAACCTGTCGCGGCCGGCGGGACCAGCGGCAAGACCTGCCAACGGCGCATGCCGGCGGCCTCGAGACGGTCGAGAAACTCGAACGCGGCGTCACCGAGCGTGCCGATCCCGAAGGGGCCCGGCAGCGAGGTCGGGTGCAGCAGCAGTCCGGCGCAGCGCTCGCCAACGAAGGCCGCAGCGGTCGCGTCGCTGTGGTCGGTGGGCGCGGTCGTCGTGGGGCGAATGGGCGGCATCGACTCCTCCTCGCCGGGCGACTTGTACCGCGTCGGCCGGCCGGCGCACAGGGCGCCAATACCGCTTGGGCCAAAATGACCCCGAACGCCTTGACCAGGATCAAATGCATCGCCTGCGCCGGTCAACCTGCGGCGAGTTGAACCAGCATAACCTCTATTCGGTCGACCGCCGGCTCGTCAGACGCCTCGAGGAATCTTGCGGCTTGAAGCGCCGCGGCAGCCAGGCCTGGTGCAAGAGCCGTTTGCCCCCCTGCCTCGGGCACTCGGTCGCCCCCTCCAGGCCGACGCCGCCCCGGGGTACTCGCTGAACCCCGGGGCGGCGCATTATTTTCACGAGAATCGCTCTGTGTTTCACCCGCCGGCTGGGCAGGGGCCGCCCGCCGGGTCGCCGTCGTCGCAGTCGACCGGCTCGTCGTCGGCGGGCTCGTCGCCGCGCCAGCCGTTGTCGTCGTCGCCGGATGCACGGCATTCGCAAGCA
>CALGHC010000507.1 GCA_937915965.1 uncultured Myxococcales bacterium | reverse complement strand
GCTCAGCGGGCCGCCGAGGCCCGGGCCGCCGAAGAGGCCCGCAAGGCCAACGCCCGCAAGGCCGAGGACACCCGCAAGGCCGAGGACGCCCGCAAGGCCGAGGACGCCCGCAAGGCCGAGGACGCCCGCAAGGCCGAGGGCGCTCGCAAGGCCGAGGGCGATCGGAAAGGCGGCAAGAAGGGCGGCCGCCGCGATGGCAAGAAGGGCTCTGTCGGCGACCGTGACCGATCGAGTGATGGGGCTGCGAAGCCATCCGTTGTCATCTCGCCGGCCGTTCAGCAAGCCGCAGTCGCCCGGGACGCCGAGCGCAAACCGTTGCCGGCAGTGCCTGCGACGGCGGGCCGCAAGAAGCAACCGACCGAGCGCACCATGCGCGTCGAGATGGCCGAGAGTGCCTTCTTCTCCGGTGATGCAGAGCCGGCCGGAGCGGGCTTTGATCTGCACGAAGAGATGCCGCCTACGCCCGACGCCCACAAGGGTGGCCGTGGTTTGATGTGGATGCTCATTGTGGTCGCCATTGCCGCGATCGGCTCGGTCGTCTGGGTCGTGATCAAGGCACCCAAGGATCTGCCGCGAGGCACGGCCGCTTCATCTGCGCAGGCCAACGACGAGGCCCGTGCCGCCGCGGCTGAAGCGGTCGCCGAGGCCGCACCGGAGGCCGCACCGGAGGCCAAAGTGGAGGCAGCCGGTGGCGACTCGCCGTTGCAGATGCTGATCGCTGAAGGCAAGGCAGTGCTCGCCACGGACCCCGCTGGCGCCTACAAGAAGGCCTCGCAAGCGCTCGCGATCAATCCAGGCAGTGCGCCCGCCGCTGAGCTCAAGGCGCTCGCGGAGCGCGAGCTCGCGAGGGCAGGTGAAAAGGCTGCCGCCGAAGTTGCCCCCCCCGAGGACGCCGAATCTGCCCCTGATGCACCTCCAGGTGGCGAAGAAGCGGTTGATGAGAAGCTTCCCGCTGACGAGGCTGCGGCGGCGAAGCTGGCGATCGATCAGGCTGCCGCACAGAAGGCCGCCGAAGAGAAGGCCGCAGCAGAGAAGGCGGCGATCGATCAGGCCGCTGCGCAGAAGGCCGCCGACGAGGAGGCCGCCGCCGCAAAACTGGCGGCAGATCAGGTCGCTGCGCAGAAGGCGGCGGGGGAGCGCGCCGCCCGTGACGCTGCCGATCGATCCGCACGCGACGCCGCGAGTCGCGCCGCTGCGCAACGGGCTGCCGCTGAGAAGGCCGCCGCCGGGGCTGCAAGCGCTCAGAAGGCCGCCGCTCAGAAGGCTGCCGCCGCCCAGGCCGCCGCGACGCGGAAGGCCGTTGCTGCTGCTGCTGCGAAGAAGGCTGCTGCCGCTGAGAAGGCCGCCGCTGCGGCTGCTGCGAAGACACGTCGGCCAGCCGCAAAGCCCGCTGCCGCGGCGCCGAAACCAGTGGCGAAGCCTGCTTCGACCCGTCCTTCGGACAAAGAGGCTGTGACACCAGCCCAGCAGCAGGCCTCGAAGCTCGCAGCGCTCGCTCAAAAGGCGACCAAGACCAAGCTCAAGGTGCTCTATCTCCAGAAGGCCGTGAAGTTGGATCCGGGCAATCAGAAGTATCAGAACTTGCTGAAGATAGCCAAGGCAGAGCTGGCAGCTGAGCAGCCATGACGCCATGCAGGGTCGAACCTGTTGGTCGCGAACCTCCCAGTTTGTTCGCCCCGTCGTGAGCCGAACGAACCGCACTGCCGCGCCATCGCGATCATGGTTGGCGACGGCTGAGAGGTGCCCGGTGACGGCGGTGCGCGTCCCCACGCTCCTGTGGTGGCGCCCAGCCGAGACCCGGCGATCGATCACTATATCGTAATATATACAGTCGGTTATTTCAATCAAGCCCGAAAGCTCGGCCCTGGGACGAGGCCCAGCTCCGCAGTGTTTGCCGCCCTCTGACAGCAATGTCATGATTGTACAGGCTCGAGACGCCGCTCTCAGGCGGTAGGGACGCCCGTCAATCTTGCTCAAGTGTTCAAAACAACAAAGGGTCAATGCGATCATGCCGCCGAAGGGCACGGTTCTTGCGACACCGGGCGACAGCGCCAATCTCGGTGCGCGGCGGGGCGAGAACAGATGCATCCACATCGGGAAGGGCTTGACCGCGGCTCCTTTGTTCACCGCGCATGCGCTGACGACGTTGTTGGCGACACTGCTGGCGGGCTGCGTGATCCCGGCCCCTGTCTCCGAGCCACCAGCCGCCCTGCCGGCCTCATTGAAGATCATCGACGGTTTGGTCGATCCGGATGTGCTCACAGCGGTCACGATCGATCGCAGCGAAGCGATCAGCGATCTCTTCGATCTCACTGGCGCGATCGAGCGGCAAAACGACGACAAGGAACTGATCTTCTTCTGGTACTACGACTACGACGCAGCCAGCGACGGCCTGCCGCCGCAGATCTGGCAGGTCTGTGGATCGTCGCCGACATGCCGCCTCCAAGTCTGCAAGCGGTTCGGCAAGGAGTACGACGACCATCGATTGCGAGTGGTGGTCAGCAACGCGGCGCTCAAGGCCAACGCCGTGAAACCTTGGGAGTTCCCGGCGGGCACGGCCTACGACTCGATCGAGTGGCGGATTCAACTCGAGGGCGACTGCCTGGACGACAGGGGCGGGGGCTGACATGACCGCTTCGAAACTCCATAGCGCGAACCGCCCTGTCGCACAGGTCGCACTTGGCCTCTCGCTTGCCCTTGTCCTCGCGCACGGTTGCGCGGCGATCGATCAGGCGACGCTTGAGGGCGGAGCTTGCGGCCAGGATGCTGACTGCGCCACTGGACTGATTTGCCACGAGGGGCGGGTCTGCGTCACCGCTCAGAGCAGCGAGGCGACGGCGGTGCTGCGCCTGATTCCACCACCCTCGTCGGGCTTGGTGTCCGAGCACTTCATGGCCTCGGTTGGTGGCGACGGCCACATCCAGGGCGGCACCTGGATGCTAACCGAGCCGGCTGTGCTGTACGGCACCGTCGAGAAGGCCGGCAGCGTGTTGTCGCTGATCCCCGGCACCTTGATCGCCTCTGCGCCCGCCGATCTGGA
This sequence comes from uncultured Myxococcales bacterium, assembly GCA_937915965.1. Classification (GTDB taxonomy): domain Bacteria; phylum Myxococcota_A; class UBA9042; order UBA9042; family UBA9042; genus CALGHC01. The sequence goes on along the minus strand of CALGHC010000507.1, from coordinate 6,057 downwards.
GGGCATCACCCTGCGCTATGAGACCCAGTCGAGCAGCGCAGAGAAGGACTTCGCCGGTGCTGGTGCCTCGTGCGAACCGGCCTCTCCTGACGGGGTCGATCCGATCGCCTGTCTGCCACACGGCTTCGAGCTGCGCGTGCAGGCCGGCTATCTCTACGATCTGCACTTCTGGCCCGACAGCGATCAGCTGCCGCCTTGGTATGGCCAACTCACCGTCAGCGGTTCGAGTGACCAACCGTTGAAGATCACGCTGCCGGGCGAGACCGAGTTGGTCACAGTGCGCGGTCGCATCGTCGCGCGACCCGAGGCCTTGAACGCCTGCGAGGTGTCGGTCGCGCCGGCCGAGGCGCCTTGCGCGGCGCCCGCCTGCGAGCCCGTCGTCGGGCTGCGCGTGGCCCTGAAGGACGGCGCCGGCCAGCGTCGTTCGAGCCTCGCGGTCACCGACGGGGACGGCGGCTTCGAGGTGGTGGTTGACCCGACCGCGCTGACGGTGTGGCTGCGCGCCAAGCCGGCCTCGCCGCTGTCGTCTCTACCCTACCTGCGTTTGGCGCGGGCGATCGACATCGCCTCTGCGAGCGACAGCGGCGAGGCGGTCGAGCTTGGCGACATCTCGGTTGGTCCGGCTGCGGCGCAGGTCGACACCCGAGCGGTCGTCTCCGGCGCGAACGATGCGGTCGTCGTTGGCGCCACCGTTCGATTCGACCTCGATCTTCCGATGCCAACCGACTGCGTCGATGGCGTCGCCCTGCCTCGTTTCAACGAGCTGTACGTTGCCGCCGAGGGACACACAGACAAAGACGGCCACTTCTCTGCGAGCCTGCCTGCTGGCCCGGCGCTGCTGACGGTCTCGCCAATGGATCACACCGCCGACGGCAGTTGGCAGGACACGGTCACGGTGGACGCGGGCGATGTCGCCGTCGTTTGTCCGCTGCGCCGCAGGTTGGAGGGGCGGGTGCTCGGCTTTGGCGAGCAAGCTGCTCCTGTCGCCGGTGCCAAGGTTCTTTTGCGCGGTGCTCCGGGCGACGAGGCCACCTACCCCGACGGTCGGCAGGTGCCCAAGGCTGGTGGGCAGCACATCGTCGCCACTGACCACGAGGGACGATTCAGTGCCTGGGTCGATCCCGGTCGCTACGCCCTGATCGTCGAGCCGCCGACAGGCGCAGGTCAGCCGCGGGCCGTTGTGGCGACCGTGGACGTCTCTGTGGATGCAGATCTGCTCGGATTGGAGTTGTCGATGCCGGCACCGGTGCTGTTCGTCGGTTCCGTGCTGGCGGGTCCGGGAAAGCCGATCGAAGGTGTTCTGGTCGATCTTCTCAGCCAGGATCCGGGCAAGGCCGCTCCTCTGCACGAGAACGGCGTCAGCGCTCAGGATTCGGCGTCGCTTGTCTTCGACACCCAGCTTCTTGGCAGCACGATGACTGACGCGGCCGGCCGCTTTGAAGTTCTCGTCGCTGCGCCTGGCTCGCCGTAACCGAACCAGACTCCAAAGGCAGTGCGCGTGGCTGGCAGCTCGCCGGCGGTCGCTGTGGTCCGCCCTCGTAACATCCGAGGGGGCTGGCGCGTCCACGTCTTGACGCGTTCGCGAGGCGGTGCTTCCCTGGCGCACCGATGCCGAAACGCTGGCGGGAAGCCCCGCGTGCGGCCTCACCAAATGTACTGGAGGACAGAATGCACAAGGTCATCATTATCGGCAGCGGCCCGGCCGGTCTCACCGCCGCCATCTACGCCGCGCGCGCGAACCTCGAGCCTATCGTCTTTGAGGGCGGCTTTACGGAGGCGGGCGAGCTGATGCAGCCCGGCGGCCAGCTCATGATCACCACCGAGGTCGAGAACTACCCGGGCTTCCCCGAGGGCATCACCGGGCCCGAACTCGTCGACAAGATGCGCGATCAGGCGAAGCGCTTTGGGAGCGTGCATCGCGACGAGCTGGTCGACGAGGTCGACTTCTCCGGCTTCCCGCACCGGCTGCGCGTTGGCACCGAATGGTTTGAGTCGGCGACCGTCATCATCTCGACGGGTGCGAACGCTACCTGGCTCGGCCTTCCCAGCGAGAAGCAATATCAAAACCGCGGCGTATCGGCGTGCGCAACCTGCGATGGCGCCTTCTTCCGAGACCAGGAGATCGCGATCGTTGGTGGAGGCGATACGGCGCTGGAAGAGGCGCTCTTTCTCACTCGTTTCGCGACGAAGGTCTACCTGATCCACCGTCGCGACGAGCTGCGCGCTTCAAAGATCATGCAGGAACGCGCGCTCGCCCACGCCAAGATCTTCCCGGTATGGAACAGCACGGTGGACGAGGTGCTTGGCGACGGCAATCGGGTCACTGGTCTGCGGCTGCGGTCGACGGTTGACGGCACCACCAGCGAGCTGGCTTGCACCGGCATGTTCGTCGCCATCGGCCACAAACCGAACACCGATCTCTTCGTTGGCAAACTCGACCTGCATGACAACGGCTACATCCGCAATCACGGCCGCGTCGGCACCTCCGTTCCAGGCGTCTTCGCCGCTGGCGACGTCGCTGATTTCCGCTACCGCCAGGCGATCACCGCCGCTGGCATGGGCTGCATGGCGGCGATCGACGCCGAGCGGTTGGTTGAGCACTACACAGGCGAGGGGAAGCTGGCTTGAATGAGTCGTGGGCCCGGCTCCGCCGGACCTACAGATCGATCGCCTCAATGACCACGTCGGTCGTCGGGAAGAAGTAGCGCCCGACTCGGTCGAAGCGCTCACCGACATCCGTTGCGTACAGCGCGATGCGACCCGGTCGGCTCGGCGCGTGGCCCGCATCGTCGATGACCCCGGCGACCTCTTCGGCGATCGCGTCGGCCGAGTCGACCAGGGCGACCTCGTGGTCGAGGAAGCGGCCCAAAGCGCGGCCGAGAGCGGTCTTGAATACAGGATAGTGGGTGCAGCCCAGCACGAGGGTGTCGATCGTCGCGGTCGCCGGCTGGGCGAGGAACGGGCGGAGATAGGCATCGAGGGCCGCGTCGGTCGCCGGGTGGTCGAACCACCCCTCTTCGGCGAGCGCCGCGAGCAGCGGCGTCGCCAGGGCGTGCACGTGCACGTCTGGGGCGCGCGCGCCGATCGCCTGCTGGTAGGCTCCCGACGCGATGGTGCGCTCGGTGCCGATCACCCCGACGTGGCGGCTACGGGTGGTGGCTATCGCCCGCTCGGCGCCTGGCTCGATGACCCCCAGCACCGGGCAGGCGTGTCGTTGTCGTAGGGTCGGCAGGGCGCACGCCGAGGCTGTGTTGCAGGCGACGACCAAGACGTCGATCTTGCCCGCCCCGGCGACCAGGGCATCGGCCACCTGCACTGCATAACGCAGCACGGTCGCGGCGCTCTTGGTTCCGTACGGCAGCCGGGCGGTGTCACCCAGGTAGCGCAGATCGCACCACGGCAACCGTTCGTGTATCGCCCGCGCGACGGTCAAGCCGCCGACACCCGAATCAAAGACCGCGATCTGTGGTGTGTGTGCGCCTGCCGTCATGGGCGGCGAGTGTCGGCATGGTGCCTGGCTGCGGTCAAGCGGCACATCGTATCGGGATGTCGTTCGCGCCACGCGTGGTTGAAGACCCGCCAAAGCCGTCGCGCCCGAACTAGAAGAGCCACCCCAAACCAACGCGTGAGCGGAAGAACAGCGCGCTGCCTGTCGCGGCGCCTGGTCCATAGAGGTCAGCGCCCACGTCGACGAGGGCCAGCATGACCAGGTCGTCGCCAAGAAGGAACTCGGCGCCGACCTGACCGAAGACGGCAACGTTGAGGGTCCAGCCGGGCAGCGCGTAGACCGTGATCGGCGCGCGGACGCCGGCGATGAAGCGCACGCCGTGGTTCAGGGCGCGATCAGCGACTACGCCAGGGACGCCGACGCCGAACGCGAGCGTATTTGCGCTAGAACCGCTGACTACCATCGGTGAGTTGCGCGCGCCGACGTGCAGGGACACCTCCGGTTCGGCCGTCAGGGCGATTGTCCAGCCCGCTAGTCGCGCCACCTGGAAGCGGACGCCCGCGCCGACGGCGAGCCCGGCGCCCCCCAGCTCGGTGCCGCGCCCGTATTGCAGGCGAAGGCGCGGTGTGACGTCGGTGAGTGAGTTGAGCCCGAATGTCGCGCCCAGCTCGGCGTCGGGGATGCCGAGGGTCGCGTACATCGCTCGCTCGCCCGGCGCGCGCGTCTGGGCACCCAGGAACGACGCGGCATCGGCGCGCGCGGGCACCGTCAGGGCGAGGGCGGCGAGCGACAACATGCCAGCGGCGAGCAGCCGACGGGCGCCGCGTCGGGTCAAACGGTGCTCGGTCGGTTCGGTCGGGTACATGTGCGCCTCCAGGAAGCCGGTCCCGAGCAGCATCGCGCGTCGGCCCCTGGCGACCTCGCCGGATGGAGCGGGTGGAGGTAGCACGGCCCGATTCAATGGGACGCCGATCCCCGGCAGTATGTTGGCAGGGGAGCGCTCGTCGTCCAGAAAACCGGCATCGGGCGTCCCGTCTGCCTCCCCACTCAGACGTTGGCGCGCAGCCGACGGAGGTAGCGAAAGAAGGTGGTTCGGGGAAGACCACTGCGACGCCAGGCCTCCGCGGTTGTCGCGCACGCAGCGACTACCTCGGCGACGCGTTGTTCGCGATCGACCTGCTGCTCGGGCGCGAATTCATTGACGCCGCCCTCTGCCAAGCCGAGCGCGCCAGCCCCCGATCCGTGTCGCCATCGCCGCGCGGGCTCGGCCACCGCGGACGCAGCCTCACCCATCGCCTCGACGAGGTCGCGGTCGCAGGTCTCTTCGCTCCACGCCGCTGCCGCAAGGCGGCGCGCGACGTTGCGCAGCTCTCGCACATTGCCCGGCCAGTCGTGCCTGGCAAGCAGCGCCGCAGCACCGGCCGGAGGAACGACCCCTTCACACAGTTCGTCGAAGAGCGGCAGCAGGTCGCAGGGACGGGCGCGCAGAGGCGGTAGTTCGATGCGATGGACCGCCAGTCGATACAGCAGGTCGAGGCGGAAGCGGCCCGCGCGCACCGCGGCAGCGAGGTCGCGGTGGCTGGCGCAGACGACTCGCACGTCAACTCGCCGCGGTACGCCACCCAGCGGCTGGACCTCGCCGACCTCAAGCACACGCAGCAGCGCAGCCTGCGCTGCCGGCGATAGCTCGCCGATCTCATCGAGGAAGAGGGTGCCGCCGTCGGCACGCTCGAAGGCGCCTTTGCGCTCCTCGACACAGCCCGTGTAGGCGCCACGAGCTGCGCCAAAGAGCTCGGCCTCCAGGCTGTCCTCGTGTAGCGCCCCGCAGTTCAACGTATAGAGCGGACCGTTCGAGCGTGGCGAACGGCCGTGTAGAAGTCTTGCCGCCAGCTCCTTGCCGCAGCCGGATTCTCCGGCGATCCACACCGGGCAGTCGCCGACAGCGGCCACACCGATTCGATGAAAAACCCGCCACATCTCTTCGTCACCGGAGCCGATTCCTCCGGCACCGAGCCAGCGCATGCCCCGCCGAGTCCCGTCGCGAACCACGACCAGGGGGAGGCGGCCGAGATGGATCACATCACCGGAGGCCAACGCTACGGGTCGCATGCCGACCGTTCGACCTCGCACGCGGGTGCCGCTGCTGCTGCCAAGATCGACTGCAGCGAGCCCCCGGTTATCCAGGCGCAGACGACAGTGGCGGTCATCGATTCCCGCCACATCCAAGCGCAAGTCGCAGTCGCGGCCGCGACCAATGCGGATCGGCTGATCGATCGCGACCACCCGCAGACCGTTGCGGCTCGGCACAAGCAACGCCCATCCGTCGGCGTCGGCGCTCGGTGCGCGCGACCGATGGGAATCGCCGGTCGTGCCTGCTGCGCACATCGCCTCGTGTGCGTCGACTGGATCGGTCGCTCGCGAAGCGGCGGCGCGGTCTCCGTCATCGAGGCGCAGTCGCCCGGTTCTGGCTGATCGCACTGGGTCCAGGGACAGGTTTGCGTGCATTGTCTTCTCCTCGTTGGCCGTCGGCGTGGTCGCGCCGTTCGCTGCGCTCTTCGTTGCGCCGTTCGTTGCGCCGTTCGTTGCGCCGTTCGTTGCGCCGTTCGTTG
>CALGHC010000506.1 GCA_937915965.1 uncultured Myxococcales bacterium | reverse complement strand
CGCAGGCGGCGGTCGCCTCGCTCGCGGCTCGCAGCAGATCGACGACGCCGATCGCCATTGGGTCGCCGACCGCCTCGGCGATACGCTCTGCTCGCTCGAGCGCCTCCTCGGCGTCGACCGCGTCGCCCCGCTGGTGGCGCGCGTAGCCGTGGCTGGCGAGGAACATCGCTCGTAGACGGCGGTCCCCCTTGTCGAGGAAGAAGGTGACGGTTCGGCCGAGGACCGCCTCGGCAGCCTCAAGCTCGCCTCGCTCGAGATGGAGCCAGCCAAGGAATCCCTCGACATAGGCGTAGCGGAATCGGTCGCCGACCTCGACGAGGGTCAGCAGAGCGCGCCGGAAGTGCGCCTCCGCTCGCTCCGGGTGGCCGCGCTCCTGGGCGAGCAATGCGAGGTAGCAGTGGTTGATCGCCTGGCCCCGGGCGTTGCCTAGACGGCGCTCGTCGTCGAGCGCGGCATGAAAATGCGGCTCGGCTTGGTCGAGCTCGCCGCGGTCGGCTCGGATACAGCCGATGTTGGCGCCTGCCCGCGCGGCCAGGTGCAGGTCGCCGAGCTGGCGGGCCGCGGCGACCGTCGCCTCGAAGCAGCGGCGGGCCGGATCTCGTTCGCCAATATCGTAGTAGACGCAGCCGAACTGGTGGATCGCTTCGGCCTCGGCGGCCAGATCGCCGATCTTCGTCGCGAGCTGGCGGGCCTCCACAGCGGCGCGCATCGCCCGGGTCATGTGGTCGGCGCGGCGGTGACACGCGGCGATGCGAAGCCACGCGCGGGCCGCCACACGCGAGTCACCCGTACCCGTGGCGACGCTCAGGGCGCGTTCGGCGTCGGCGAGGCCCGCCTTGAGTTGGCCGCCGCGCACCCGCACCTCAGCCCGAGCGACCAGCGCGCGCGCGAGCGCCAGCCGCAGCGGGACCGACGTCGGCTCCGCGTCCACGATCGCGTCGGCAGCTTCGATCGCGGCGTCGAGCAGTCGGGCCAGCACGCCCAGGGGACCCCGTTCGATCAGCAGCGGGAAGATCGCGCAGGCGAGCCGCAGGCAAGTCGTCAGTCCGCGTGCTTCGCCACGGGAGAGGGACAGATCGTAGGCCACGAGCAAGTTGTCGAGCTCCAGGGCCAGCTCGCCCAGGGCCGCGACACCGTCGTGACCGGTCGCCTGTTCCGCGAGCCGCTCGCCAGTCGTCAGCGACCAGCGCTCCAGCCTCGCTTGAGCTTGAGCCACGAGGTTCGGATGGCGCGCTTCGCTCAGGCGGGCCTTGTCGCGCGCGTAGGCCCGAATGCTCTCGTAGAGGCCGAATCGGCCCGGTAGCCCCTCGAAGGTATCGACCACTCGCAACATCGAGCGTTCGCGCAGCGTTTGCATCACGTCGAGGACCGGCGGCGCGTCGCTGTGGTGGCCGACGCTGACGACCGCCTCCGCGCCCGCGAGGGTGAAGCCGCCACGGAAGACAGCGAGCTGAACCAAGGCGTCCTGCTCCCAGGCCATCAGCAGGTTCCACGACCAGTCAATCGCGCCGCGCAGGGTCTTGCTTCGCCCGCGCCGACCGGCTCGTGGCGAGCGAAGCAGTTCGAATCGCTTGGCGATCCGAGCGAGCAGGTCGCCGGGATCCATGATGGCGAGCCGCGCGGCGGCCAGCTCCAGCGCCAGCGGGATGCCGTCGAGCTGCCGTACGATCTCTTCGAGGGTCTCGTCGTCACCAGACGCGACCGATCCACCGGCGAGGCGGACACGGTCGAGCAGCAGTTCGAGGCCCTCCGTCGGCGCGCCGCGCCCGTCGCCTGCCGCGCCGATCGTCAGCGGCGTGACCTCGATCGCCGTCTCGCCGTCGACGCGCAGGACCGTGCGTGTCGTCAGCAAGAGCTGTAGATCCGGCGCGAGGGTCAACCAACGGCCCAGCATCTCGCTGGCATGCAGATCGATCAGATCGACATCGTCGAGCAGCAGCAGCATCCGGCCCCGACCGGCGAGAGCGTGTCCGACCTGATCGATCGCGGCCTCGGCCGTCTGGGCCGTCGCCAGCGGCACGGCAAGCACCCCCGCGACTGCCGCGCACGCGCTCTCGATGTCGCCGATCTCCTCGAGGGCGCAGCGCCACACGCCGCCACCGTCCGCGTAGCGCTCGATCAGGCGGCGGCCGACCTCCTCGGCGAGCCGGCTCTTGCCGACGCCGGCGACCCCAAAGAGGGTGATCAGCCTCGACCCATCGCGAAGCCCTCTGTCGATCCGCTCGAGCAGAGAACGCCGGCCAACGAAGCGGTTGCGGTTGTGCACGAGGTTGTCGCGGCGCACGGGCGTGCGCGGCTCTTCGAAGGCGTCGAGGCGGGTGCCGTGGTCGCCATCGACGCGCGTCGTCGCCAGGCCGAGCGAGTCGGCAGGGACATCGCGGACGGTGGTCGCCGTGGCCCGGCGCTGGTCCAGCGCCGGCGGTGGCCAGACGGCGTGCGCGTCCGTGGCCAGCCAGCGGATCAGGCCGGCACGGCCTCCACCTTCGCCGCCGTGCCGTGCGCACCAGGCATCCAAGCGGCTCGCGACCTCGCCAGCGCTCGCGATGCGGGCGGCTGGATCACGGGCGAGCGCTTCGAGGACGATCGCGTCGAGATCCGCGTCGATCTCTGGGCGTCGTAGGGAGGGGGGCGGCACCTTGCGGTCGAGGGTGAGCTCCAGGCTGGCCATATCGGTTGCACCGTGGAAGAGCCGTCGGCCCATCAGCAGCTCCCACAGCACCACTCCCAGGGCGAAGACGTCGACGCGGTGGTCGAAGGGGTTGCCGCGGATCTGCTCGGGCGCGAGGTAGCCCGGCTTGCCCTTGACCTTGCCCACCTCGGTGACCGTCGATCTCACCCGCGCATGGGCGATGCCGAAATCGGTCAGCTTCACGTCGCCGTGGCGCGACAAGAGGATGTTCGAGTGACTGACGTCCCGGTGCACGATCCCCAGCGGTGCGTTGGTCATCGGGTCGACCTGACCGTGGGCAAAGTGCAGCCCCTCGGCGGCCCGTGCGACGATCCACGCGCTCAGGTCGAGGGGCAGGTGACACTTGCGCCGCGACGCGTCCGCGAGCACAGCCGAGAGGTCCGGCCCGTCGACCAGCTCCATGGCGATGAACCAGCTGTCCTCAAGCCGGCCCAGATCGATGACCTGGGCGATGTTCGGGTGATGCAGGGTGGCCGTCAGCCGCGCCTCGTCGAGGAACATGCGCACGAACTGCTCGTCGGCTGCGAGGCGGCCGAGCATCCGTTTGATGACGACCTCGCGCGCGAAGCCGCCCGCGCCGACGCGACGCGCGAGGAAGACCTCGGCCATGCCGCCAGTGGCGAACCGATACAACAGCTCGTATTGACCGAACGTCTCCGCCATTTTGCCATCCGCCTTCCGTCGCCGTTGTCGCACGCCACCGCGACACAGGGAAGGGCGGCACCGCCAACAAGGGCCGCGCCGGACCGGGCTCGTCCTAGCGCATCCAGCAGTCGCCGACGTTGTGTTGGCAGGACTCGCCGCCGTCGCCGCAGTCCTCGGGATGCCACTCTTTCATCGGCAACTGGGCGAGCGCTGTCCATGTCCCCGAGGCAGTCTTGACGCTGTTGTTGGCCGGGTCCTGGCACTGGTTGAAGGCACCGGTCTCGCCGTTCCAAAACACGATCCAGTTCACCTGCGTGTTGTTTTGGATGACGCCGTTGGTCTTGCACGCCCAGTCCTGGCGGGCCTCCTTCGAGACCAGCTTGACGGCGTCGATCTGCGCCTTGGTCAGCTTGTAGATGTACGGCTTGGTCGAGTCGGTCTCGCTCCACACTTGATAGGCGAAGTCGGTGGTCTCTTCGATGCCGGTCCAGCCACCGCCAGCCGTGCTCATGTCACAGGTGACCTGGAACGCGTCGAGACCGCCGTCGCCGTCCGGGTCGATCCAGTAGCTGCCGTCCTTGGCACCCGGCGCGGTCGCGTGCAGCGCGTCGCAGTTCTTTGCCGGCCACTGCTGGCTGCCCGGCGTCGCGCAGCCCTTGGCGGTACAGCTCTGACCGTCGGGGCACATCGAGCCGCTACCGGCGCAGCTGCCGGCGTCGCCGCACGCGTTGGCGAGCGGCTTGCCACACTCCACCGTGCTCGCTGGCGGGCAGACCTCGGTGCACACCGTGAGTCGCTGCCAGACGCTGCCGTCGCAGAAGTACAGGCGCTTGTTGCCGGTGTCGATCGTCACCTGGCCCATGACGCTCGCGTCGCAGGGCGCCGCTGTGGTGTCGAGGGCTTGGAAGCGCCCGCCGCTGATTGGGCTCTTGCCCAGGGCGAGCTCGCTGGCCACCGTCATCTTGCCGCCGACCTCCAGATCGCCCGACACCTTGCCCCCGCTGCTTGAGACGAAGGCCGCCTTTGTCGAATCGGCGAGCGCGACCAGACTCACGCAGCCGGTGCACTGCAGGCCGAGGGCTTCGTCGGCGGTGGTCGACTTGGCGGCGCTGTTGGCGTTCTGCGCGAAGGCGGCCTCGTCGGCGAGGGTGGCGTGGCTGGCCTCGGCCGCGAGCTCGGCGAACTCGGCGACCTTGGCCTTGCCGCCCTTGCCGTCAGAGGCGGCGTAGGTGAAGGCGATCTTCTTGTTGTCGATCGAGGCGTTGGCGATCTGCAATCCGTCGACGCAGCCGACGCATTCGAGGCCGGTCGCCGCGCCGCCGGCCGTCTTCGCTGCCGCCCACGGGAACGCCGCCGAGGCGGCGACCTGGGCGTGGATCGCGAACGGTGCCACGACAAGCGATCGGCGCGGCAGCTCCGGTTCCCCTCCCACCTGCACCCCCAACCACAACGGTCCACCACCCGTAAACAGGCCGTCTGGCAGAGCCGGGGTGTCGGCGCCACCCAACTCGACAGCAAAGAAGCCCGATTGCACTGGCACATTCTTGAGCGGCGCGGTCCACACCGGCTCCTTGGCGTCGACGACGTCGTAGAGGCTGACGAAGAAGATGTAGGTGCCGTCGGCGACTGGACCGCCCGCATCGCTGCGCAGCACGCCGTGCACCGGCAGCACGGCGGCCTCGGCGATGGCGGGTATTGCCGAGGCCGCCGCCACAGCGAGAGCGGCGGCGAGTGCGCTCACGAAGGTGGCAGCGCGACCGAAGAGGGGCGCGCCCGGGCGACGGGTGTGGATGGCGTGTGACATGGCGGCCTCGGCTGTGGTCGGAGATGACCCGGCGCTGCAGCCTACAACCTCACCAATCGAGACTCAAACCGTGCGCGAATACCGAGCCTTGCGGTCATCCTGCAGGTAGCCGTCGAAGAGCATCGCGACGTTGCGCATCAGCAGGCGGCCGGTCTCGGTGATCCGCAGTCGATCGGGGCCGTCTTCGACCAGGCCGTCAGCCGCCATCGCTGGCAGCCCGGCGACGGCGTCGGCGAAGTAGCTGTCGAAGACGATGCCGTACTTCGCCTCGATGGCGCGCTTGTCCACGCGCATCGAGCACATCAGATCGCGGATCACCTCGGCGCGCAGCGGGTCGTCTCCCTGCATCAAGAGGGCCTTCTCCCAGCCGGGCTCGGCCGCCGCGATCGCGTCCTCCCAGGGGGTGAGGTCCTTGGCGTTTTGGGTGAACGTTCCGTTCATCTGGCCGATGCCGCTGGGCCCAACCGCGAGCAGATCCAGGCCGTGGCGAGTCGAGTAGCCCATGAAGTTGCGCGTCAAGGTGCCATCGCGTGCCGCAATGGCGAGCTCGTCGTCGGGACGCGCGAAGTGATCCATGCCGATCGGCTCGTAGCCCGCGGCAAAGAGCAGATCGCGCGCCAGCAGGAAGAGCGCCATCCGCTCGTCGTCGCTGGGTAGCCCCTGGCGCTCCAGGCCGCGCTGCTGGGTCTTGAGCCACGGCACGTGGGCGTAGCCAAAGAGCGCGATTCGGCTGGGCGCCAGCTCGATCACCTCGCCGATCGTCTCGCGCATGGTGACGAGAGTTTGCTTGGGCAGGCCGTACATCAGGTCCAGGTTGATCGCGTCGATGCCGTGCGTGCCGAGCGCGGTCAGCGTCGCCTCGAC
>CALGHC010000505.1 GCA_937915965.1 uncultured Myxococcales bacterium | reverse complement strand
TGCAACGGCAAGACCGACGAGAAGTACCCTGAACTTGGTCAGGTCTGTGACGGGCCGGACGGCGACTCGTGCGCCAACGGGACCTTTACCTGCAGCCCCGACGGCTCCAGCGTGCAGTGTATCAACGAGTTCCCCACCAACGTTCAGGAGCTCTGCGACAACCAGGACAACGACTGCGATGGCACGACAGACGAGGGATTCCCACTCGGCCAGGCATGTGACGGTCCCGACAGCGACGAGTGCAAGAACGGCACCTGGAGTTGCGGCAAGGTGGGCAAGCTCGAGTGCACCAACGAGACGGTGTTGAACATCAAAGAGCTGTGTAATCTCAAGGATGACGACTGCGACGGCGCGACCGACGAGGGCTTTGGCCAGAAGGGCCTGAAGTGCGACAGCTCGGCCGACTCCGATAGCTGCGAGACTGGCACGTACCAGTGCACGCCTCAGGGCACGCTCGCCTGCACGGGTGACAACGCGTGCGTGTCCGGTGCCTCGTGCAAGATCAGCCAGAGCTCCGCGGAGCTCGACCAGTGCCTCTGCGGCGGTTCGTCCATCTGCTCGTCCTCACAAGGTGACTCGTGCAGCGGTGGCGTCTGCACCTGCAAGGGCGGCAGCGCCTGCGGCTTCGGTCAGAAGTGCACGGCCTCGGGTTGCAAGCCCCTGTAGGCAGCTCCCCGTAACTATCCACAACAATTTGCAATTGCGCGGCGCGGCGCGAGCGCTGGCCAGCGCAGGCCTCGGCAACCATGGCTGCCATGGCTGCCATCAGGGCGCGTGTGCGGCCTTGTCGCCTTGGACCAGAGCTCGCAGATAGAACTCACCTGCCCGGTAGCTCGATCGCACCAGCGGCCCGCAGGCGGCATACGCAAAGCCCAGCTCCTCGCACCGCCGCGTCCAGGTGGAGAACTCGTCGGGATGAACGAATCGTTCCACCGGGTGATGCCAAGCGGACGGTCGCAGATACTGACCGAGGGTGACGATGTCGACCTCGTGGGCGCGCAGGTCCTCGAGCGTCGCGTCCACCTCCGCATCTGTCTCGCCCAGCCCGAGCATGATCGAGGACTTGGTTCGCATCTGGTCGCCGCGGCCGGCAGCGCGTCGCCGCGCATGCTGGAGCACCGCGAGGCTGGTCGCGTAGCTCGCCCGTCGGTCACGGACGGTCGCAGTCAGCGACGCGACCGTCTCGACGTTGTGCGCGAAGACGTGCGGTTGCGCGTCGACCACGGCGTCAACGTCGGTCAACATTCCCTCGAAGTCGGGCACCAGGACCTCGACGAGAGTTTGGGGATTGGCCTCCCTGACCGCACGAATGGTCGCCGCGAAATGGCCAGCACCGCCGTCCTCGAGGTCGTCGCGGTTGACGCTGGTGATGACCACGTAGTCGAGGCCCATCAGCCGAACCTGCTCGGCGGCCTGGGCGGGCTCGGCCGGGTCAAGGGGAGGCGGTCGCGGATGCGTTGTCACCGCACAAAATCGACACGCCCGTGTACACGCGTCGCCCATCAGCATCAGGGTGGCGGTGCCCTCATTCCAGCACTCGCCTACGTTGGGGCAGCGGGCCTCTTCGCAAACCGTGTGCAGGCCCCGCTCGCGCAGGTTGTGCTTGATGCGGGCGTATCGCTCGCCTCCGGGCAGGGGCGCACGGATCCACGAAGGCATGCGCTGGCGCTCACCGACCTCGGCGCGCTCTCGTTCACGCATCAGGGAAAGGCGTTCAGGCGCGACCCGCATGGGCTCCTCGATGGGGTGCTTCGGGCCCCCGCAGGGCACAGGACACACGTTCGCCCGACGCCACTCAAGTTCGACTGACGCCAACTACTCCACAGGTCTAGTTGCCGCAGATGGTCTTGGCGTCGCTGGTCGGGAACGCTTCGGCGACGACCTGACCGCTCGCGTCGAGGGCGTCTGCTTGTTCCACGGTGACATCGACGATCGTGCTTTGTCCGCCGGCGATCAAGGCGCCGTTGGGGGTTGGTGCCATCGCGACACCAAATGAAGGCGCCGCCAGTGAACCGATCTGTCGGGCGGTCAGGGTGACCGGCGTCGTGGCGAAGTCGGCGGCTGTGTCGATCGCGACAACGGCGTCGATCAGACACTCCCCCTTTCCCGCCGGGCAGCCGCCAACGCCGCCGGTCAGGGCGACCAGCCCGCCGGCGATCAGCACCTCGCGGCCGCCGGGGAGGGTGAGGGCGCCGCCGGCCAGTCCAGTGCGCAGCGGCGGAAGTGACTCGCCGCTCAGCGCGACTGGCTTGACCGTGGCGACTCCGCCCCAAGTGACCACCACCACGTAGCTGGGCGCGTCGATCGCGCTTGTGGGCGTTGGCTGGGGCACGCCGCCGCTGACGAGCAGCACCAGCTCGTTCTCGGTCGCGCGCAGGGTGACGACGTTGGCGCCCATCGTCGCCAGATTGTTGTTGGCAAGCAGCCCCGGGTCGCCTTCGACCTTGAGCATCTTTGAGGCGGCGCCGTCGGCGTCGATGACCTCGCCCATCGTCGCCTTCCAGCCGCTGCCGGCCTCGTGCTGACCACCCCAAACAACGACCTTGCCATCGGAGAACGCGGCGAGCCCCGGTCGGACGCGCGCGACAAGGAGCTTGATCGCCGTCGTGACACCGGCACCGCCGTCGGCCACGGCCGCGAGGTCGCTCAGCCGAGTCGCGCTTGCCCCTCCCGCGCCCGTGCTTGGGTTGATGCCCCCAGCGAAGATCACGCTGTTGCCGCTCGTGCCGCCGATCAGCAGGGAGCTGCTCTGCAGCCAGGCGCCGACGCCGACATCTGCGCTGGACGCGACCGGCGCCGGAAAGCCATTCTCCGAGCGATTGAGATCGACCACCTCGGCAGCGACGCCCGGCTTGGCGCCGTCGTGCTTGCTCGGCACCAACAGC
>CALGHC010000504.1 GCA_937915965.1 uncultured Myxococcales bacterium | reverse complement strand
CCGACCGTCCATTGGCTCGCGCCGGCCGGCGCCGCGGCGACGCACACCATCGACCCTGCCAGCAGGGCGAACCCGGCGACGGCACGGCGGCTGCAGCGATCGGTCGTTCGGCTGGCCGTCGTGCGCGCGCTCATCGGCGATCCTGGCGGTCGTATCGCAGGCGGGCGAGCTTCTCGGGGTCGAGCGCTTTGCCGCCTTCGGCGGCGCGTCGCTGCAGCCGTTCGAGGCCGACCAGCGGCGGACAGACCGTCTCGTCGCGGTAGTTCGCCTCGCACTCCATGCACGACAGGCACTCGCGCGAGTCGATGGTTCCGTCGGGGCGGATCGCTCGTGGCTCACAGCCGCGTGTGCAGATCTTGCAAGTCGAGCATGCGTTGCGCCGATAGGGCCCTGAGCGCCGCAGGCTCGAGGGCAAGGCAAGGGCGGCACCAAGCGGGCAGAGATAGCGGCAGAAGGGCCGGTACCAGACGATCGAGAGGCCGGCGAGCAGCAACCACCAGCCGAAGAAGGCCCAATCGCGCGTCCACGGCAGGACATAGAAGGTCGACTTGAATGGCTCGATCTCGGCCATCCGCTCGCCGATCTCTGGCGAGATCAGGTAGGCGGGTATCAGCACGGCGAGCACTACGTAGCGGGCGTAGCGGGCGTAGCGGTGGATGCCCTCGGGCAGCTCGAACGGCTTGCGGCCAAAGAGCCCGAGCACGCCGTGGCCGACCTTGTACAGGAGCTCGGTCATCGCGCCGTACGGGCACAACCAGCCGCAGAACACGCCGCGACCCCAGATCAGCGTGACGACCGCGATGAAGATCCAGAAGATGAAGAGCAGCGGCTCGGACAAGAACAGGCCCCATCGCCATTCGTTCACGACGGCGTCGACCAAGGTGAGGATCTGCGTGACCGAGGGCTGGGCGTGCAGCCACACCCCGAGCACCCCGAAGGACAGCAGGAGCG
Source organism: uncultured Myxococcales bacterium (assembly GCA_937915965.1). GTDB lineage: Bacteria > Myxococcota_A > UBA9042 > UBA9042 > UBA9042 > CALGHC01. Next base: position 1,417 of record CALGHC010000504.1, on the reverse strand, counting down.
ACACCAGGTGCAGCCGCTGCAGCCGCACGAGGCGCAGGGTTGACCAGCGCCGCCCCGCGAAGACCAGGAAGACCAGGCCCAAGAAGGCGCCGAGCACCCAGACCCGGTCTCCCGCGTTGTCCCAGGCCAATTCGACGATCGTCTTGCGCGGCGCCGGCGGCGCGTCGCTATGCCAGACGGTGGCCGGAAGCTGCGACGTGGCGCGAAATGCGTGAAAATCGCGACTGAAGCCACCTTCTCCGTCGTAGCGGCTGCCGATAAAGACCAGGTCAAACGCCGCGCCCGGGTCGAGCTTGCCGTCCCGGGCGATGAAGACCGCCGCTTCGTTGAAAGCGGGCGCCCCCGCGACGGCCACGCGCGACAGGTTGTAGTAGTCGTGGTCGCGAAAGACGAGGGAGCGCAGGCCCTGCTCGACCCGCACGCGATCGAAGATGCCACCGCGCACGAAGCCAGAGCCCTTGAACGAGCTCGAGCCGTTGCCCAGGACGACGACGAGGTGTTCGCCGGGCTTCATCCGCCCCGTCATCCAGGCGTAGTTGTGCTCGCCCATCAGGGCGGCGCCGATGTGGGGCGGGTCGATGATGGCGAAGGTCAGGTCGATGAACGCTCCGGACGGCCGCGGGACGCCCATCTCGGCTTCGGTCACGACGAGCCGCCCGAACAGCCCGGAGTCGACCATCTGTTGCCACGTCCACGGCTTGTCGGCGGCGATGAAGTGGCCGCCAGCGCGCGCGTTCACCTTGATCACGCCCACTGCTTCGGCGAGCGTGCGCGCCGTCTCCAGGATGGTCTGGTTTTGGGCGAGGGCGGTGACCGTCGCGCCCGAGATGACGTCGACAGAGACGGCGTCGGCATCCGAGGACCGACCGAACACCACCTGCAGGTCGACGCGCTTGCCGGCGTAGAAGTCGACGAAGGCGTGCAGCTTCGCCTCGGGGATGCCGACGAGCAGGATCGGCTCGCTGTGATGCACGACACGGGCGCCGGTGATGACGCCGCCGACGCTCAGGCCGACCAGGGTCACCAGCGGCTTGCCCGAGTAGGCTTTGATATCGACGATGTCCGTCGACAGCGCGACATAGCCGATGGTCTCGCCGGCGTCGTCGAGGCCGGCGAACCACGGCTTGTCGGCGCTCGCTTCGAAGCGGCGCGCCTGCGGCAGGACGCGTGCGCAGTCGTGGATCTGGCAGTTGAGCTTGTCCGGCGCAGCCTGGAGATCCGCAGCCCGGGCCTGGCATGGCGCCAACCCCAGCGCGATCAGCAGCACGATCGGCGTCGTCAACGCGAGGCAGGTGCCAGCGAGGCCAGTGCCAGCGAGGCCAGTGCCAGCGAGGTCAGTGCCAGCGAGGTCAGTGCCAGCGAGGCCAGTGCCGGCGAGGTGAGTGCCGGCGAGGTCAGGCCGTGCGCGGGAGGGGCG
>CALGHC010000503.1 GCA_937915965.1 uncultured Myxococcales bacterium | reverse complement strand
CGCACCGACGCTGCCGGCAAGCAGCTGTGGCAGCGGACCTACGGCGGCAAGCTCGACGATGAGCTGGTCGCGATCGCCACGCACCCGGACGGCGGTTGGCTGCTCGCTGGCACGACGGCGTCGAAGGCCGAGGTCGATGGCGCGACGGCGGGCTGGCTGCTGCGGGTAGACGGCGACGGCTGGCTGCAGTGGCAGCAGACCTACGGCGGCGCGGGCAAGGACGCGCTGACGTCGATGGCGCCGCTCGGCGATGGCGGCGTGGCGCTGGCCGGGCACCGGCTCGACGGCGGAGATACGCAAGGCTGGCTGGTGCGCGCGGATGCGCTGGGCGGGCAGAGTTGGGAGAAGGTGCACGGTGGCGTGGCGTTGGATCGGTTCTACGCGGTGGCGGCGCTTGAAGGTGGGCTGGTGCTGGGCGGGGTGACGACGTCCAAGGGCGCCGGGTCGGCGGATGGCTGGCTGGTGCGGACGGATGCTTGGGGGAGCGCGAGCTGCGACGAGAGCGGCGGGTGCGCGGGGATGGCGATGGCGGACTGCGATGATGGCAATCCGTGTACGGATGATGCCTGCGATCCGTCCAAAGGCTGCAAGCACGTGAACAACACGGCGCCTTGCGAGACGCTCGCTGGCTGCTCGCTGGACGTCTGCGAGGCCGGCAAATGCGTCGCGACGGGCGCGGGACGGCTCTTCTCTACGGACCTTGGCAAACAGGTGAACGACGTCGCTGTGCTCGATTCGTCGACCTACGTGGCAGTGGGGCAGACGAGCTGGAGTGGCTTGAGCCAAGCATGGATCTGGATCCTCGACCACAAGGGTGCAGTGCTGGCGCAGGAGACCTGGGGCGGTGAATTCGACGACGGTCTCATCAGCGTCGCAACCGACGGCGCTGGACACGGCATTGCCGTCGGCTACGCGGACGGAAAGGCAAAGGAGCGCCCGCCCCTGAGGATCGTTCTTGATGCGAGCGGTGCCGCAGAGGTAGTGGAGGTCGAGGTCGGTGCGATTGAGCTGTGCTGCGTCGCGCATGGCCCCGAGGGCTTCGTCGAACTGGGAACCGCCTCGACCGCACGCCTCGCCTGGCTGGACGTCGGCGGAAAGATCCTGAAGGAAGCGCCAATCCCTGGCACCGGGCCGGCGTGGCGGGGCGAGGACCTCACTGCGGCCCCAGGGACGGATTGGTTCGTCATCGGTCACAACGACAAGGTCTCTGACTGGCAGCTGAGCCGGTTGGCCGGCGATGGGGCGGCGAAGTGGGCCAAGCCCATCTTGCAAGACACCGGGACAGGCGTCTGGAAGAACGGCGACCTCATCCAGAGCAAAGCGGGGTTGGTCATCGCGTGCGGCGGCCTCGGTGGCGGCGGCAACCCGGTCGTTGTTGCATACGACGGCGCGACGGGAGATCTGGCGTGGAAGTTCGTGGCGACGGACCTACCCGCCGGACCGCTCAACGGATTGGCGAACGCCATCGTCGAATGGTCGGACGGCAGCTTCCTGGTTGCGGCCGAAGACCTCTTCGTCATCGACCAGTTCGGCAACGTGCGCGGCCGCTTTGACGACCCTTCGATCAGCAGACTTGCGCTCGTCGCCGCTGGCGGCGGTATCGTGCTTGGCGGGGGCTTCCCCTCGGTGGTGGCCCTGGACGCGTTCGGTCACACGAGCTGTGACGCGGCCGTCGCCTGCCTCGGGCTGGAACCGTCGGTCTGCGACGACGGCGAGCCGTGTACGCTGGATGGCTGCGAGCCAGTCGCGGGCTGCACGTTCACGCCCGGCCTCGCAGGCGCCGCGTGCGACGACGACAGCGCCTGCACGGTCGCGGGCACCTGCGTCGACAACACCTGCACCCTCACCCCGGTCGACTGCGCCGACGAAGACCCCTGCACCGCCGACATCTGCTCGCCAACCAGCGGCTGCGCCAATACGCCACTCGCGGCCGGCTCCGTCTGTGACGACGGCGACGCCTGCACCGAGAAGGACGCCTGCAACGGTGCTCAAGCGTGCAAGGGCAGCGCCGTCGTCTGCGTGGACGCCAACGCGTGCACGACGGATTCGTGCTTCCCCGCCAAGGGCTGCAGCTACGCGCCCGTCGACGACGGCACGCCTTGCGACGGTGGTACGTGCCAGTTTGGGGTGTGCCTGTGAACGGAGCGTGGAACCAGTACATGTGGCTCGACCGGATGACGGCACGCGGCGCACTCGCGGGTGGTGGCGCCGAGCGCGAGCGAGCCGGTCACATCGCCCGCGACTTGGTCGCGGTTGCAGTCGTTCCGTCGAATCGGGCGCCAGGCGGCGGAACGCCCGGGGTTGGGGCCGTACCGTCGAATCGGGCGCCAGGCAGCGGAACTCCCGGGGTTGGGGCCGTACCGTCGAATCGGCGGCCCGACCGCAGAACACCCGGTGCGGTGTCGCCGTCCTCGGCCCCAGGTCGATGCCGCAGCCACGCGCCGACCTGCGCGCTGATCTCCGCCTCGCTCGCGTCGGGCCGGTCGCGGCGCAGCTTCTCGCGCATCATCGCGACGCCGAGCGTGTGCATCTCGAGCGCCAGCCGCAGCCGGCGCGCGACCGCGTCGTCGGCGGGTGAAACTGTCGCACGTTCGCCGTCCGTCATGCCCATCACCCGTGCCAGCCACCGCCTGGAGGCGCCCTCATGGTAGCAGCTTCGGATTGGAATTCGCAGTCTGGTTGGAGACGCCTCCAGCTTGTCGCACTGGCTGTCGCGGCGGTCGGGACGACGGCCGGCTGCACCCGCGAGCTGCCAACGGCGGCCGATTTCGCGCTGACGGATGGTGAAGTCGGCGAGGGTGCGGATGGCGCGGTCGGCGATGCGGGTGAGACCGCTGAGGTGGGCGCGGATGCGGACGTGGGCTCGGACGCGCTCTCGGTCGAGGACACGGATGCGGAGTCGGGTACGGACGCCGACGCGGTCGCGGACACGGGCGCGGAAACGGACGCCGACGCGGTCACGGACCCCGACGAGGGCGCGGACACGGTCGCGGACACTGACGCCGGCACGGACACCGACACAGACGCCGGCACGGACACCGACACAGACGCCGGCACGGACACGGGCACGGCCACGGACGCGGGCACAGACACAGGCACGGATACGATCACGGATGCGGAGCCCGCCTCAGACACAGTCGCGGACGTGCAGCCCGACACGGAACCCGACACGGAACCCGACACGGAACCCGACACCGCCACGGAGCCAGACTCCACCCCAGACACCGCGCCCGACGCCGCGCCCGACACAGCCGTGCCCCCGCCCGCCTGCGTGACCGCCGCCGAGCTCTGCGACGACGCCAACGCCTGCACCGACGACACCTGCGACGCCGAAGCCGGCTGCCAGCACGCCGCCAACGCCGGCGCCTGCACCGACGGCGATGCCTGCACCGGTGCCGATACATGCGCCGATTCCACATGCGTCGCGGGCAGCGCGATCGCTTGCGACGACGCCAACCTCTGCACGAACGACGGCTGCGACGCCGAGGCCGGGTGCACGCATCTCGCGAATGCTGCGACCTGCACGGATGGCGATGCCTGCACCATCGGCGACGCTTGCGCGAATTCGGCGTGCGCGCCGGGTTCGGGCCCCGATTGCGACGACGGCGAGGTTTGTACGAATGACGGCTGCGACGCCGAGGCGGGCTGCACGCACCTCGCCAACGCCGCGACCTGTACCGACGACGACGCCTGCACGGTCGGCGACGGCTGCGCCGCTGGCGCCTGCAAGCCGGGCGACGCCGCGCTGTGCGGCGACGGCAACCCGTGCACCGACGACGTCTGCGACCCCAGCAAGGGCTGCACCCACATCACGAACGCCGCACCGTGCAGCGACGCGAATCCGTGCACGATTGGCGACGCCTGCTCGAACAGCGCCTGTCAGCCCGGCGTGGCTCCCGCGAGCTGCGACGACGGCAACCCATGCACGACCGACGCGTGCGCGCCGCCAAAGGGCTGTGGGTCCGTGGCCGCGGCAGATGGAACGCAGTGCGAGGTCGGCAAGCTGCCGGGCGCTTGCGATGCCGGCGCCTGCGTCGTGCAGGGCGGCGTTCCCTGCAGCAAGTTGGATGGGTCTCAGGCGTACGCAGGGGTGTTCGCGGGAACCGGGCAGTTGGACGGAGACGGCCAGAGGCTGCAGGCGGGGTTCAACACGCCCGCCTTCATCGCTGTCGGTCCCGACGACGCTGCGTATCTCACCGAAGCCAGCGGCGGCCGAGTGAGGCGCATTGACACCGCTGGCATGGTCACGACGCTGACGGAGGCAGGATTCGCGAGCACGGCGACGGGGGGCACGGCGCACCCCTTTGACGCTCCTAACCCCATCGCCGTTGCAAATGACGGCACGGTCTACTTCGGAGAAGGCCACGAGCACCGCATCTGGCGCGTCAAGCCCGGGAAAGGACCGGAGGTATTCGCCGGAACTGGCATTGCGGGTCTCAAGAACGGTCCGCGCCTTGAGGCAGAGTTCACTTCCGGCTACGGGCTCATCGCGACGGGCGACGATACGCTGTATGTCGCGGAGCATCTGAACCGCGTGATTCGAAAGATCGACCCGGATGGCCTCGTCTCGACGTACGCCGGCACAGGTGCGCCTGGCTTCAAGGACGGGCCCGCAGACGTCGCTCAATTCGGCACGCTCGGTACGTTGGCGCTTGCGCCGAACGGGGACCTGTTTGTCTCTGACCCGACGAACTACCGCATCCGCAAAGTCAGCGCGGACGGGTTGGTCACCACCGTTGCGGGTTCGGGCGAGATTGGCCTGGTCGACGGGCCAGCGCTCGCGGCCAAGCTCACACACCCGTGGGGCCTGGCGCTCGCGGCCGACGGTGCCTTGTACTTCTCGGAGTACCTGTCGGCTCGGATCCGTGTCCTGCTGCCGGACGGCACGGTCAAGACGGTGCTCGGTGAAGAGCCCGGCTTCGCGACCGGAGTTGGCGCCGACGTCGCATTCAACTACCTGTCCGGATTGGCGTTCACCAAGGCTGGCACGTTGCTTGGGGTGGACGCGGTCAACCACCGGGTCCGCAACATCGAGTTCGGCGCCTACTGCGACGATGGCGAAGGCTGCACCGCGGACGAGTGCGTTGGCGGCAGCGTGTGCACGTTCGCTCCGCTCGGAGATGGGCTGTGCGACGATCAGAACGCCTGCACGACCGCGACCTCCTGCAACAACGGCATCTGCTCACCCTCATCCGTGGTCAACTGCGACGACGCCAACGCCTGCACATTTGACGCGTGCGCCGACGCCGTCGGCGTCGCCAAGTGCACCCACGACGACGCGCAGGCCGCCACCCCCTGCGAAGACGGCGACATCTGCACCGCCCCCGACACCTGCGCCGGCAAGATCTGCGCCGCCGGCGCCAAGAAGCCCGACTGCGTGAACTGCCCGGGCATGTGGAAGACGACGATCGGCGGTTCAGGCACACAGATCCTCCGCGACCTCGTCGCGCTGCCCGACGGCGGCGTGATGGCGGTGGGCGAGACCAGCGACGCGCAGGACGGTGGCACGGACGGGTTGCTGGTGCGGCTGGACGCGGACGGCAAGGTTGCGTGGACGAAGACCTATCAGAAGTTCGGGCTCGATCGTCTGGGCGTGATCCGGGCGCTGCCCAACGGGCACTTCGCGATGGGCGGGACCACGCGACCGACAGACGATCCGGACCAGGCCCGCGCTTGGATCGTCACGGTCGCGCCAGACGGCGATGCCACCGCCAGCATCGCCTTCGGCACCGGCGGCAACGGCGGCGAAACCGCCGTCGTCATGGATGCCATTGATCATGAGAATGACGTGATTGCAGTCGGCCGGGCCACGTTCTGGTCGCAGGGACACGCGGCATTCTGTGCGCGGATCCATGGCGACGCAGTCGTGTGGTACGTACCCTGGGCCAGCCAATGGTCTGCATTCAACTCAATCACGCGCGGCCGCAACGCCACGGAGATCATCGCCGCTGGTCACCCCGGCGGCGGTAGCAACGCGTGGGGCGCCGGGACGGATCCGTGGTATCCGGGGAATGTCACAACCTCGAGTAGCAGCTCGCGGCTGCTGTTGGTCGGCTATGGCGGTGGCGGCAACGCCTTGTGGTCCAAGGAGATCCAGATCCAGGACGGCGACCTGTCCAACCACGGCATGGTTCGTTCGCTCAGCCGCCGCGCCGACGGCAACTACGACGCAGTGACCTACGCTGCCATGGCCAAGGTGATGGTGCCCGGGGTCGTGCGCCTCGACCCGAGCTGGGCGGTGCTGCAGGCCGGTGTCCTCGATTCCGCTGTGGCCCGCAACGTCCGCTCGGTGGCGCTGACGCCGTCCGGTCCGGCGGTCCTCACGCTGACAGCCCCTGCCGGCACGTCACCGATGTTGTACCGCTTCGACGGCACCGGCGCCGTCACCGCGGCTTCCGCGGCCGGTCCAGGCGCCGGCACACCGGCGGGCATCGCCGTCGCGGCGG
>CALGHC010000502.1 GCA_937915965.1 uncultured Myxococcales bacterium | reverse complement strand
GTCGTCGTTGCCGCGCTGGGGCGCGCTGCTGCCCGCCCGCGTGCGCCTCGGCCTGACCGACGGGACCTACGAAGGCATGGGCTGGTACCTCTCTGCGAACGGCGACGTGCCCTCGGAGCGAGGCCTCTTGACCCGCCAAAATGGTGTCAGCGTGTCGATGTCGTGGGACCTGAGACCGCTGTGGCAGCCGTCACCGAAGGCGCCGCGGGCCGACCCGCTGCGCCGGCTCGAGCGGCTCGAGGACCTCGCCGAGCGCGTCGCCCGCCAGGTCGAGCGGATCGGCAAGGCGCGCACGGCCGCGCTCATGCTCGACAGCGGCGATCCGGCTTGCGCGCTGCATCAAGTGCGCGCCCAGGCCGCGCACCTGGTCCTCGACGCGGTGCTGGGCGAAGCGCCAGCTGTCGCCAAGTCCTTGCGACGCCGTCACCGGGGGCGACCCTAGAGCGCCGGTCGGCAAAGGTCACATCGAGCTGCGCGCGGATGCTCGACATCGGGCCGTGCGTCCCGCCGTCAGGCCTGCGCGGCGGCCAGCTTGTCGGCCCGTTCGGCCGCTTGCAGGGGTTCGATGACCGGCCCCAGCTCGCCGGCGACGACCCGATCAAGCGCGTAGATGGTCAGGTTGATGCGGTGATCGGTGATGCGATTTTGCGGGAAATTGTAGGTCCGAATCCGCTCGCTGCGGTCCCCTGAACCGACCTGTTCGCGGCGACTGTCGCTCTCAACGGTGTGACGGGCGCGCTGTTGCGCGTCGAGGAGCTTGGAACGCAGCAGCATCATCGCGCGGGCGCGGTTCTTGTGCTGACTGCGCTCGTCCTGGCATTGGACCACGACACCGGTGGGCAGGTGGGTGATGCGCACGGCAGAGTCGGTCTTGTTGACGTGCTGGCCGCCTGCACCGCTGGCCCGGTACGTGTCGACACGCAGATCCTTGGTGTGGATCTCGAGGTCGGTCTCCTCTGCTTGAGGCAAGACAGCGACCGTGCAAGCCGAGGTGTGAATGCGACCCTGTGACTCGGTGGCGGGCACCCGCTGGACTCGGTGCGTGCCGGACTCATGTTTGAAGAGGGAGAAGGCTCCGCGCCCCTTGATCAGGACAACGACCTCTTTGATGCCGCCTTGCGCTGCGTCGCTCATCGAGACGGGCTCGATCTGAAATCCCCGGTCCTCGGCGAAACGCGTGTACATGCGCAATAGATCACCAGCGAAGAGGGCCGCCTCTTCGCCGCCCGTGCCTGCGCGAATCTCAAGGACTACGTCTCGCTTGTCGCGCGGGTCTCGCGGCACCATGAGATCGCGCAGCACCTCGTCGAGCCTTTCGACTTCGCTCTCAAGTGTGGCGATCTCGTCGCGCGCCATCGCGCGCATGTCAGGGTCGTCCTCCTCGCGCAGGATGCCGTTGGCCTCGTGCAGCTCGGCGCGTGTGCGTTTCAAGGCGACCCACGCCCCGACCGTGTCCTCGAGATCGGCGCGTTCGCGCATCAGCTTCATCGAGCGGGTCGGGTCGGAGGCGATCTCGGGGGTCGAGAGCGCCTCCGTGATCTCCTCGAAGCGCGCGACGACGTTGTCCAGACGGTTGTACATGGCGGGGGTCCGCGTTTGGGTCGCCGGCGGGGCGACCGCACGAGGCAGGGCTGCTCGCGACGTCAGGCGGCGGCTTCGGCGAGCGATGCCGAGGATGACGCGCCGAGCGCACTTTGGAAGTCTTCGTAGGAGCCAAAGACGTCGGGTTCCGCTGGGGCGGTACCGGCCACGCGCTTTTGGTCGTTGGGCTGCGCCTCGCGCCACAGGCACTTCTGCAGCGCGACGAGAGCGATCTCCAGTTGGCTGTCATCCGGCTCGCGGGTGGTGATGTGCTGGAGCATCAGGCCCGGCCAGGTGAAGGCGCGCACGACCGGATGATTGGGGTGGCGCGCCGAGAGTCGGGTCATCTCGTAGGCGATGCCAGCGACAGGGAACATCAGGGGCACTTTGATGAAGACATAGGCGAGCTGGTTGAGCCAGCGGATCGAGGAGATCTCGGGCATCAGCGGGAAGACAGCCGAGAACAGCAAGATCGAGACGACGACCGTGATCAACAGAAAGCTCGTGCCGCAGCGCGGGTGCAAGCGGGGAAAACGACGGGCGTTCTCGACGGTGAGGTCCTGGCCGGACTCGAAGCAGAAGATGCTCTTGTGCTCAGCGCCGTGGTACTGAAATACCCGCTTGATGTCGGACATCCGCGAGATCAACCACAGGTAGCCAACCAGCACGCCGATCTTGATCACGCCGTCGACCAGCTGAAAACCGAGGTCTTTGCCCGACGCGAGCGACGCGTTGCCTGTCGTGACGCCTGCGAGCCAGGTAATGAAATGTGGCAGCGCGGCGAAGAGCGCGAAGCCGAAGACCATCGCCATGGCGATCGCGCCGCCAATCGCCCAGCTGCTCATCTCGCCTTCGGCCTCGACCACCTCGCCGTCGGCGCCGGGCTCAAAACGAGCCGCCTCGTTGGCGCTGAACGAGAGCGCCGAGACGCCGTTGTAAAGGGACTCAAAGAGCACCACAGCGCCCCGCAAGAAGGGCTTGCGCAAGAAGCGGGCCTTCTCCCAGATCGATTGCCACGCGTCTTCCTTGACGACGATCTCGCCGGTGGCGCGGCGCACGGCGATCGCGAATGAACCCGGCGAGCGCATCATCACGCCCTCAAGGATCGCTTGCCCGCCCACGCTCATCGGTCCCTCTGCCATCGTCTCTCCCGTCCGGGTTCGCGTCGGATTCGCGTCGGATTCGCGTCGGATTCGCGTCGGATTCGCCAGCGTGCGCCGGCGGCCGTGCAGTATACAGCATGTCACATGGAGGTCACGCAACGCCACCGGCTCCAGCCACAGAACAGTTCGAGTCGACGTGCGATTCTGTTGACGACGCTGGTCGGTGACGACACGACGAGGCGAGGCGAAACGACAGCCCCGTCGACACGGACCGCGCGCTACGATGAGGCCGACTCGCGCCAGTACGGTGAGGCCGACTCGCGCCAGTCGACGACCGACGATCGCGGCACCAACGGCGGCGTTTGCTGCCGCTTGCCGATCGACCGCCCCCCGAGAAGATGCTATGTTGGCGCGCCACTTGGTTGGCCGCGCATGCGCCTTCGCGGGCGAGCACGACGCCACCTGCCCCCCCTCCGATGCCGACAACGCCCCCGAACTGCCGAGGGCCAGCCACATCGAGGATCAGGGACGCCGACGAAGGGACACCTCGGACCGACGACGCCTCGGACCGACGACGCCTCGGACCGACGACGCCTCGGACCGACGACGCCTCGAACCGCAGCCGGGACGACCGAACCGCACAGGACGACCATGACGACCAGCCACGCTCCCAACCAGACACCCGCCGAAGCGGCCGCCGAGTCGCCCTCAACCGTGGCCATCGAACCCGCCGTCGGCGCGTCGAACGGCGAATCGCGGACGCGGCCGCCGACGACAAACAACCACCGCGATCTGCGCGAGGGCGAGTTCTGGCGCCGCATCCCCGCCTACGCTGACATCGACCGCGCGACCTTTCTCGACCATCGCTGGCAGGGCCGCAACGTCATCACCAAGTCGACGCGGTTGATCGAAGCGGTCAAGGACCTCGCCCCGGCCAACTTTGTTCGCGACGCCGAGGCCGGTTTCCAGATGGCGCCGATGAGCGTCCGCGTCACCCCCTACCTGATGAGCGTGATCGACTGGGACCACCCCTATGACGACCCGGTCCGAACTCAGTTCATCCCGCTTGCGTCGCATCGCATTCCAGATCACCCGAATCTGACCCTCGACAGCCTCAACGAGCAGGGCGACAGCCCCGTCATGGGTCTGGTGCATCGTTACCCCGACAAGGCGTTGTTCCTCGCCTTGAACACTTGCCCGGTCTACTGCCGCTTCTGCACGCGCTCCTACGCGGTCGGTCTGGACACCGAAGACGTCGACAAGCTCGACCTGCACGCCGACACCAGTCGGTGGGAGTCGGATTTCGCCTACATCGAGGCGCACCCCGATCTCGAGGACCTCGTCGTGTCCGGCGGCGACGTCTACAACCTGCCGGCAAAGCACATCCGCGCCCTCGGCCTGCGGCTGCTCTCGATTCCCCACGTGCAGCGCATTCGCTTCGCGACCAAGGGGCCGGCGGTGCTGCCTCAGAAGATCCTCTCGGACGAAGCGTGGTTCGACGCCATCGTCGAGGTCGTCGAGACCGGCCGGCGCATGCACAAAGACGTCGCGCTGCACACCCACTTCAACCACCCCAACGAGATCACCTGGATCACGCGGGCTGCGATGAACAAGCTGCACGAGCGCGGCGTGGTCATCCGCAACCAGTCGGTGCTGCTGCGCGGCGTCAACGATACGGTCGAGGCGATGCGGTTGCTGATCAAGCGGCTGGGATCCGTCAACGTGCACCCGTACTACGTCTACGTCTGTGACCTGGTCCACGGCGTCGAAGACATGCGTACGACGCTGGCGACAGCCCTTGAGCTCGAGAAGCAGGTTCGTGGTCTCACGGCAGGCTTCAACACACCTACCTTCGTCGTCGACACCCTCGGCGGCGGCGGCAAGCGCGACGCCCACAGCTTCGAGTACTACGATCAGACCACAGGGGTCGCGGTCTACCGCAGCCCCAACGTCGATCCCGACCGACTCTTCTACTACTTCGACCCGGTCTGCCAGCTCGCGCCGGACGTCCAGGCGAAGTGGCAGGACCCGGTGGAACAGAAGCGGATGACGTTCGAAGCCCGCTCGCGGGCGCAGGCGGGTCTGGCGAGCCGCTAGGCCCGGTGGTTGGCGTCGCGCCGCGACGACGAAGGGCGTAACGCGGTTGACTGGACACCTCGACTCGAATGCGGTCAGAATGATCGCCACCTTACCAGCCTGAGGCGACCAAGCCTGGGGGAAGGACATGAACGCGATGGCGACCAGGAAGAAGGGGCGCTCGGCGATTGGACTGGTGATCATCGGGGCGGCCGCCTGGCTGACATCGACGGCGCCGGCGATGATTGCCACAGCGGCGCCGCTGGATCTGCACTTCCAGAACTTCTACGACCCGTCGAAGACGGGCGCCGAGAAGGTCGACAGCGGTGGCTTCAGCCTGCTGATGCGCGAGCTCTCGCTGGTCATGGGGCCACGGATGTCGGGCCCCGCGGCCTCGATGGGCATGCTCGGCATGGAGGTCGCCTACGAGCTCTCGTTCGCCGGCGTGCACAGCGAAGCCAAGTACTGGGTGGACGCCGCCGACAAGCCGCAGGGCACGGTGCGCTCCGGCCAGCTGCGGGTGCGCAAGGGGCTGCCATTCGGCCTGCAGACCGGCGCCTCGCTCACCCACCTCTTCGACTCCAACATGTGGGCGATCGGCGCCGAGGGCCACATCGCCCTGGTCGACGGTTTCCGCAACCTGCCGGACTTCGGCGTGCGAGCCAACCTGAACTCGCTGCTGGGCAACCCCAACCTGTCCATGCTGATGTTGAGCACCGACTTCGTCCTGTCGAAGTCCTTCGGCATCGGTGGCGTGCTCTCGCTGCAACCGTGGGCGGCGTACTCGTTCGGCTTCACGATGGCGTCGGCCCATCAGATCGACGTCTTCGTCAATGACGCCGACATCATGCCTGAAACGTTGATACTGCGGAACATCAACGAGTTCTCGCACCGCGCCGTATTCGGTCTGCGGATCGTCGCGACCCGACTTTCGATCGGCGGCGAGTTCATGCGGTCGTTCACCGACAACCTCAATGTCGTCACAGGCAAGGTCGGGATCGACTTCTGAGGCCCAGGGAACCGACCACAGTGGAACCAGCCGCGTCAAAGGGCGCCGCGATCCTCGCGGGTGACGTGCGCGCGGCGTCCCGGCTGATGCGTGGCCTCGAGGATGGCGACCCGCAGGCGCGCCTGACCCTGGCCTGGCTGTACCGTGCATCTCGGCGTATTCCCCGGGTCGGAATCACCGGGCCCCCAGGTGCGGGCAAGTCGACCCTGGCGAGCGCGCTGGTTGGCTGGTGGCGGGCCCAAGGCATGCGCGTGGGCGTCTTGGCCGTCGATCCTTCCAGCCCCTTCTCTGGCGGCGCGCTGCTGGGCGACCGGGTGCGGATGATGGCGCACGCAGAGGACGACGGGGTCTTCATCCGGTCGCAAGCGACGCGTGGCGCGCTCGGCGGTGTGGGCGCGACGACGGTCGAGCTCATCGGGGTCTTCGACGCGATGGGCTTCGACATCGTCCTGGTCGAGACCGTCGGAGTCGGCCAGGACGAGGTCGACGTCATCCAGCTGGTCGATACGACGGTGGTCGTCGCGGTGCCAGGCATGGGAGACGAGGTCCAAGCCCTCAAAGCTGGCCTGCTCGAGGTCGCCGACATCCTGGTCGTCAACAAAGCGGACCGCGACGGTGCCGAGCGCACGACCGCTGATCTGCAAGCGATGGTCGATATTGGGCCGACCCAGAGCTGGCGGCGGCCGATCATCGCGACGGTGGCCCACCTCGGCGCGGGGGTGGCCGACCTCGGCGAGGCGATCCGCAGCCACGGTGCGTGGCTCGATGATCAACCGGGTGACCGGGGCCGGCGCCAGACGACGGCCGCCCACATAGAGCGAATCAGCCGAGAGGATATGGGTTTGCGCGTGCGCCGCTGGCTCGAGAACGATCCCGGCGGGCGGGCCCTCGTTGACGATGTGCACGCGCGGCGCCAGGATCCTTATGCGGGCGCCAGACAGGCCCTTGAGGCGGTGGTTCAGGGCCAATCGGGCGACCGCCCGCCGAACGAGGGTGGTGATTCAGCCTCGGAGTGACCGCTGCCGGTGACCCGACCAGGCGGCGCGCCGGCGCCGGCAGGCGAACGATGGAGCTGAGCGCAGCGGTGCTCGGGTAGATAAGCGGCCAATGGCGCCGCGCAACGGCCAGAGGGTGCGCAAAGGCTGCGCTCTGGTATGCTCGGGCCGATTCCGCGCTGGGCGGTCCCACGGCAGCTCTTTGAACCCGCGGTCCGACGATGTCCGACGACAAGCCCAAACGCAACCGGGAGACCGTCATCGTCGGCGACGACGGCGGTGAGGGCGACGTTGGCGTTGGCGCGGATGGCGGCGCGCCAGGCGAGCGCGACACCGTCGGAGCTGGCAAGCCCGTGGGCGAACGCCCACCGCCCGTACCACCGCCGCCGCGCCGCAGTTTTCGCGACACAGTGCTGCCAGGTTTTCTGCGCGACCTGATGGCGGCCGAGAACGACCGCAAGTCGGTCCCGCCGCGCCCCCTGCGGTCGAGTCGCGAGACGGTGCTGCCCGAGTTCCTGCGCGGCGATCCCAAAAAACCACAGCTCTCGCAAACGGCTCATGCGCCGATGACGAGCGCCCAACGGCGCGCGTCGAGTGACGTGCTTGAACCACCATACGACCTGGTCGGCCAGCGGGGAACGCAAGCGGCGCCAGATTCGGGGCCACCGACATCGGCGCCACCCGCCGAACCGCCGCGGCCGCCAGCGAGCGCGGCGCCCAGGAAAGGACCGGTGGCAGAGAGCGACGAGGACCTCAGCTGGCTCGACGACGCCGAGACCTTCGACCAGCTCGCGCCCGTCTCGAAGGCGGCCCTCGACGAGGTCGGCATGCAACGGGGCGGGGCGGCGACGACGAACGTGCCTTCGCCGGCTGGCCGGGCAGGACGGCCTGGCCCGGGACCTGGCGCGAAACACGCGCGCCGCG
>CALGHC010000501.1 GCA_937915965.1 uncultured Myxococcales bacterium | reverse complement strand
GCGGCGAGAGCCGCGGCGAGGGTCTGTAGGTACATTCGAGTTCGGCTTGTATTGCGCATCTTTCCTCCTGCCGCCCTGCCCTGCGGCGGGCATCCCGATCGCTTGCGGGTGCAGCGCCGCGCAGAGTAGTCTGCGGCGCTTCGCCTCGCAACACCCAGCGCGACCCAGCAGTCAACGGCCGCAGCCGTCCGTCGATTCGAACTTGGCACCAAAGTGCCCCTGCAAGCCTTCGGCCAGGAGCGCCGCGGCGGCGGGATCGTGCGCGTCGAGGCGCCATCTCGGTGTCAGCCGCCGGAACCAGGTGATCTGCCGCTTCGCGTAGCGGCGGTGCGCGGCGGCGACCAGCCCAGCCAGGTTCGCCTCGTCTGCCGTGCCGAGGACCACCTCGACCGCGTCGCGATAGCCGATGGCCTGCATCCCGGGAGCCTGGGCTGAGACGCCCGCGGTCAGCAGCTGCCTCACTTCGGCGACGAGCGGCGCGACCATGGCCGCCGCGCGTCGCTCGATGGCGCCGTGCAGAGCGACCCGCTCAGGTTCCAGGACCGCGACAGCGAGATCAAAGCAGGGCACCGCGGCTGGGGCGCTGTCATGCCAGTCGGAAAACGATCGGCCGGTGGCCCGCCAGACCTCAAGGGCGCGCACCACGCGCTGTCGGTTGGTAGCAGGCGTTCGGGCCGCATAGCGCGCATCGACCCGACTCAGCTCGGCGTGCATTGCGGCGGCGCCGCGCTCGCTCCATTCCTCGTTGAGGGCCCGGCGAAGGTCGCTCGGCACCGGCGGGATCGCGACGAGACCCTCCACCAGCGCCCGCAGGTACAGACCCGTGCCGCCAACGACAAGCGGCCAGCGACCGCGCTCGGTGATGTCGGCGATCGCGGCGGTGGCGTGCGCTGCCCAGCGGCCGGCGGTCATCCGCTCGTCGACACCAACCAGGTCGAGCAGATGGTGACGAACGCTGGCCCGCTCGGCGGCCGAGGGCTTCGCGGTGGCGGCGTCCAGGCCACGCACGACCTGCAGGGCATCGCAGCACACGACCTCCACCGGCAGGCCGCGATCAGCGAGGCGCACGGCCAGGGCGGTCTTGCCTGAGGCGGTGGGGCCGACTAAAGCGGCGATCCGAGTGACCATCGGTGCCTGTCTCCAGGGCGCGGACGTCCCCCGCGACGCCACGGAGACCGTGGGTGACGCGGATGAAGCCGATCAGGTGCGATTGAACCAGCGACCGACTTCATCAAAGCCGGCTGTGGCGACGGCCGGACGGCCGTGTGGACACCAGGCCGCCAGGTCGACCGCGTCCATCGCCTCAAGCAGATCGCGAACCGCCTCGGGGCCCATGACGTCGCCCTTGCGGACCGCTGCGTGGCAGGCCAGCGTGGCCGCGTAGCGCTCAAGCCGTTCGGTCGTCTGCTGGCCGCGGCCACCGTCGTCGAGGGACTCGGCGAGGCGCCGAACCTCGGCGGTGATCTGCCGGCCGCGGAGGATCTCCGGCGCCGCCCGCACCAGAACGGCGCGTTCGCCCGATGGCTCGACCTCGAATCCCAAGCGGCCAAGCAACCCCGCGTCCTCGGCGAGCGCGGCGACCTCGGTGGGGGCGAGGGCGACGACCTCGGGGATCAGCAGCCGTTGACTGGGGAAGCTGCCGTCACGCAGGGCGACGACGAATCGCTCGAAGAGCACGCGCTCGTGTGCGGCGTGCTGATCGATGAGGACGAGGCGATCAGCCGATTCGCAGACCAGGAAGCATGCCCCAGCCTGACCGATGTAGCGCAAACCGCTGTAGGGCCCGCCGCCGACGGCCAGGGGCAGCTCCGACGACCCGACGGTGGTCGCGGCCGTGGCGTCGGCGCGTTGGCGCTGGCGCAACCACGACTGCGAGCCGTTCGGTCGGTCGGACGCCGATCGCGCCCGCGCCCACGAACCGCCGGGCGACCAGGTGGCGCCGCGGGGAAGGGGCCGTGGCCGCGTACCCAACCGGCGGCCGTCATCGGCGCCTGCGCCTGGCTCGGCGACCTGACCCGCGCTCGCAGCGGCTGCGCCGGATACCCCAGCGACACCGCCATCGAGCGAGGCGGTGACCCACGGCGCGCGCTCGAGGACGGCGCGAATCGCCATCTCGACGGCCCGATGGACGGCCTGGGTGGAGACAAAGCGCACTTCGTTCTTGGTGGGGTGGACGTTGACGTCGACCGTGCCCTCAGGACAGTCGATGGCGATCACGCCGACCGGGTAGCGGCCGCGATCGAGCAGGGTGCCGTATGCCTGGGCGACGGCGTGCTGCAGGGTGCGGTCGCGAACGGGGCGGCCGTCGACGAGGGTGATGAGCGCCCCTGGGCCGCTCTTGGACAACGACGGCTCGCTGAGCAGACCTCGAACGCGGTAGTCGCCGTCAGCCTCGACGACAAAGAGACGATCGGCGGTAGCGTCGCCCAGGACGGCCTGGACGCGGCGAGCGAGATCGGCGTCGGGTGGATAGTCGACGACCTTGCGGTCGTTGTGCAGCAGCGTGACGTGCAGTGCGGGGTGGGCGAGCGCGGTGGCGTCGATCAACCGGATCACGTGGCCGAGCTCGGTAGCGGCGGTGCGCAGGAACTTCAGCCGGGCGGGGACGTTGAAGAAGAGGTCCTCGACCACCACGGAGGTGCCGACCGGGCAACCAACCGGGGCAGCCTCGAGGTCGACGCCGCCGGCGCCGCGCAGGCGAACGCCAACCGTGTCGTTGACCCGCCGGCTGCTGAGGGTGACCGCCGCGACAGAGAGGATCGAAGCGAGCGCCTCACCACGAAACCCATACGTGCTGATGGCGAGCAGCTCGTCGGCGGCCTGCAGTTTCGACGTCGCGTGCCGGGCAAAGGCCAGCCTGGCGTCGGTGGGCGACAGACCGCTGCCATTGTCGACGACCTCGATGCGCTCGCGGCCGCCCTCCAAGAGCAGCACACGCACACGCGTCGCGCCGGCGTCGAGGCTGTTCTCGAGGAGCTCCTTGACCACCGAGAACGGCCGCTCGACGACCTCGCCCGCGGCGATCTGGTTGGCGACCACGGGATCGAGCTGGTGGATCACGCCGTCGCGAGCGGGGCCAGCCTTGGGATCGGAACCGGTGGGGGGCATGGTCATCGTGTCGCGGCGCGCCGGGTTGGGGACGGTCGCGATGGTAGCAGCGCGACCGCCGGGCGGCGAGGGCTCGGCAGGACGATTCAGCGCCCGACGACCTGCAACCCGGAGGCGGCGGGCGCAGCGAGAACGTTGCGGTCGCCAGTCATGAAGGGGCCGAGGCGATCGGGGGCGCGCGGCCGGCGGCCGGCGGCCACGGCACCGAGCTCCTGCCACTTGGGGTACAGCCACGCGTAGCTCTGCATCGAAGCGGTCACCTGCATGACGTAGGCGCGCGTGCCGGCGTAGGGGATCGCTTCGACAAAGACGTCGGTGTCGACCGGGCCCTCGCGAGCAAGCCAGCTGCGCACGGCGTAGGGACCTGCGTTGTAGGCGGCGATGACCAGGGCGTTGTTGCCCCGATAGAAGCGACCGAGCTCCAGGAGGTACAGCGCGCCGAGGCGCAGGTTCCAGTCGGGCTGGAAGAGGGCACGTGCGCGCCGTTTGGCGATGCCATGAACCTTGGCGACGTTGTCGGCCACTGCGGGGAGAATCTGGATGAGGCCGAGGGCGCCCGCGTGCGAGCGAGCCGTCGGCCGGAAGGCGCTCTCGTGCCGAGCGATGGCGTAGAGCAGCGCGTGCGGGATCCCTGCGCCGGATACGGCCGCGTCGGCGGCCTCGGCAAAGGGGGTGGGAAAGGACTCGCGCCAGACGTCTGCCGTGGCGTCATCGGGACGCGCAGCTCGGCGGGTATGGCGCTGCAGGACCGCGAAGGCCATGCGTGCCCTGTCATCGAGTTGGTAGAGGGTGGCGAGGAGATGAACGCCGTCGCGCGGCAGGCCCTTTCGCAGCTGCCGCTGCAAGGTCGCGCGGCCCTCGCGGACAAGACCCATGCGCACCAGCACGACCGCCTCGTCGAGCTCCCGATGGCGTTCGACGCGCAGGCGGGCGAGGCTCGGCTCGAAGGGCTCGGCGGCAGGTGCCTGCGGTGGATCGCCAGCGAGGCGCCGGGCGCGCTCGACGTCGAGCTCGCGGACACGATCGAGGGCAAGCACGCCGTAGTAGGTCTGGGGCCAGGTGTTGACCACCGTGGTCCAGCGGTCGAGGGCCTGGTCGAGCTGCCCCAGACGCGCCAGACAGCGCCCCTGCCAATACAGGGCCTTGGCGCGCCACGGCTGCCAGGCGCCGGTGTGCAGGTGACCGTAGCGCGTCTCAATCTCGGCGAGCAGGCGCAGCGCCTCGGGCAGATCGCCGACGCGGAAGCGGCGCCAGGCCAGCGCCCAGACGGCGAGCTCCCGGTGGGCGAGGTCGGGGAAGTCCGCCAGCAATCGGACCAGCACCTGCTCGGCGTCGAGCGGCCGGCCAAGGGCGCGATACAACTTGTGCAAGCGCCGCAGCGTTCGCGCGCGCATCTCGGGGCCGACGACGGCCTCAAGGATTGGCGCGAGCACCGCGACGGCGTCCTCGTCACGGTTGAGCTTGCCCAGGGTGTCGCCGAGGCGATAGCGGGCCTCGGCCAAGGCCAGCGGATCCTGGATCTGGTCAACGGCGCGCTGCAGCCGGACGACGGCGGCCTCGCGCTGCTTGCGATCGGCGGCCAGCAGCGTCCCTGCGACGTAGTCGCGCAGACCCGGCGTGCCGGCGGCGAGGGCGTCGGCCTCTTTGCGCCAGGCGCGCCGCTGCTTTCGATCCGAGCTGGACCGAGCGAGGATGCGTTCAATCTGGTCGAGGGGGGATGGCGGTCGAGCCAGCGCGGCGAGCCGCTCGCCTGCCGTCGTCGCGAATGGCTCCAGGTCGGTCTGCCAGACCTTGAGGTAGTGACCAGCGGCTCCCTCGGGATCGCCCTTGCGGCGGCTTGCATCGCCGATCAGCAGCTCGAGGCGGGCGCGGTTGCGGCTGTCGAATTGCAGCGGATCGAGGCGCTCAAGGACCGCCCACGCCGGCCCGACGCGACCCCGATCGAGCTCGAGCTCGGCGATCTGAAGCGAAGCGCGATCGCGCAGCGGATGCGAGGATGGCAAGGCGGCGAGCTGGGCGATCGCCTCGTCGACATCGCGACGGTCGAGCGCCAGCTCGGCGAGGCGGTCGCGCGCCCGCCACGCAAGCACGCCCTTTTGGGCGATGCGACGCCAGACCCGCTCGGCATCAGCCATCTTGCGGCGACGTTCCCAGGCCAAAGCGACGAGGTGCAAGGCCGCGCTGCGCAGCGAAGGATCGGCGGTCGAGGCGGCCAGGGCCTCGCCGAGAGCGACGGTCTGCGCCCAATTGCGCGTCTTCCAGGCCTCGTAGAGGGCGGAATAGGCAGGATCGACGGCGGCAAACGGTCGAAAATCGTAGAGCGAGTCAGTCGAGACCGGCGGCGCGCGGCGGCTGCCGGTCTCGGTGATGAGCGCGGGCGGATCGACGATCGCGCCCTCGACGTCTGTATTCAGGGCGGCGGCGGGCTCGAGCGGATCGTCGGGTTCGGGGCTCTGCGCGCCCCGTTCCGGCACGGGACGATCGGGAGGCACGGCGATGGCAGCTCCACCAAGCGCCGTGACGGCGATGACCAGCACGGCGGCAAAGATGGCGGACCTGCCACCAGCGTGGGCACCGGCGCGGCGCAGAGGTGACATCGGGAGGTGGGGCCTGCGCTCACGCATGCGCTGAGGCTAACACTGCATCTCGCCCGAAGCCGAGAATATCGCCGCGCGCGGATGCGACCGACGCGGCCAGGCCAAAACGCCGACGGGCCGCGGGGAGGTCTCCCCGCGGCCTGTCGGTGAACGGCTCGATTGACGCGCCCAGCCCAGCGCTCAAGACACCGGGCCCAGGGCGTTCAAGACACCGGCCCCTGGATCTCAGGACATCTCAGGGCGCTGGAGCCCTAGATCTCGGGACACTGGTAGGTCTTGAAGATCTCTTCTTTGGTCGTAAGGAACTCTTCGTCCTTCTCGTTCTCAAGCGCGATCGCCTTGAGCTGCTCGGTAAACGCCTTCTGCTCCCAGATCAGCAGCTCCGCGTCGGCCTTGCCCTGGTCGCTCTTGCCTTCGTACTCCTTGGACTTCTTCACGCAGTGGATCTCCTTGAGGACCTGGAGATAGCGCGTCTGGATCGTTCGCGGCTCGGGGAGCAGGTCGAAGGACGCGCTGTCGATGGTGTAGATGCCGTCGGGACGACGCTTGAATGGCTTGAGAGAGACGCTCTCGTCGGTCTTGAGCTGCTTGAGATCGACATCCGGCGGCGGCGGGTCCTCGTAGAAGATGACCTTGCGCGGGTAGTAGCCGGTCGCTGTGAACTCGATCTCGTAGATGTACGTCGACATCGCCACGGTCTCGACCTTCGCCTCTTCGACGAGGTGACCCTCATCGTCGCGCTTTGGATTGCGGGACTTCTCTTCGAGGACGGTGATCTCGTCGGCCGTGAGCCGCTTGGCGGTACCCTCGATGACCTGCTCGCGCTCGAGCACGGGCAGCTCGTTGAGCGGGATCGGCAAGATCAGCTCCTTCTTCTCCATGGGCGTGTAGGTCGGCCCCTCGGTCTTGCCGGCGGCGAGGCGGATGAGGCCCTTGGTCACGCCCTCGGCGGACTTGCCGATCTCGTACGCGCCGACGCGGACCTCTTTCTGGGTGCGGTTGTCGGGGGTGCCCTCGCGCACGCGCTTGATGAATTCGTCGCGGCTCTCTTCGTAGCGGCGCTGGCGCAGGGTGAACGAGGTCTCCTTCTCGGGGGCGAAGCCGAGCTGGAAGGTCGCGTAGTGGTGCGTCATCAAGGCGAGCTCTTCCTTCTTCTTCTGCTGCTGGACCGCGAAGAGGTGGTCGTCCTCGGTCACGCACTTCTGGGTGTTCTTGAGCACCTGGCACTGGAAGCGCGCCGACAACTCATCGTTCGTGGCGATCACCACCGTCATCGCGACCATCACCAACACAAAGGCGCCCACGGCGATCGCGCCAACGGGCAGGTGTCTGCCGCCGGCCGAGCCGTCGGCGTCGGGCATGGCCAGCGAGTCGGCCATCTCGGCCTCGTCGTCGTCGTCGGGGTCGGCAGCGAGCAGCGCGGCGACCGGGTCGACAAAGCCGCCGGTGTGCTTGGCGTGTTTGTGATCGTCGCCGGCGTCGCTGACGGCCGGTGCCGCTGCGGGCTGCTCGATCGCGACCGGCTTTTCGTCGGCTGCGGACTGTTCCTCGACGACCGGCGCCGCCTCGGCGGGCTTCGCATCGGCCGCGGGCGCGGCCGCAGGTGCGGGGTGACCGCATTCCGAGCAGAAGCGGGCGCCCTCCTTGAGCGGCGTACCGCACTCGGAGCAGAACTTGGGAGTGGCCATGGACAGACTCCTCGGAAGCAGCGACGACGCCCTGGGGGCGCTTGCGCAGGGCCGGCGGGCAGACCCGGAGGCCAGCGATCGCCGATCGGTCGGGGGACGGGCAGCGCCCGGCGGCGGACGTCGGGCGGCAGCTCAAGCTGGTCGCGCCCGCGGGCGAACCGGGTTCACGCGGGTGCAACGCGCCGTTTGGTAGCAGCAATGGCGGCGCGTGACAAGATCGGCAGGCTGCGGGCCGATTCTCTCTGGACGTCGCCGGGCCCCCGCCCTACCCTCGCCCCATGATAACGCTCATCAAGAT
>CALGHC010000500.1 GCA_937915965.1 uncultured Myxococcales bacterium | reverse complement strand
GCGAGGTCGAGAAGGCCGCCGCCTTGCTCAAGATGGCTCCGGACGCCTTTGTGCGCCGCTACATCGTCATCGACCGCGTCGAGGTGAACCGCGCCGATCCGCTCGGCGCCGCTGCCGCTACCACTGCCGACGCCGACACCGACGCGGACACCGACGCGGACGCGGACCAGCGCCCGCGCGAGACCGTCGACGTCTTCGCCCCGGTCAAACGCGGCCAGGATGGCAAGCCAGTGATCCCGCCGGCGAGCCGGACCGACGCCCTGTACCGGGCCCTGCGAGGCACGTGCATCTTCTACGAAGGCAAGGGCTGCCGTATCTACGCCGCGCGCCCCCTGGAGTGCCGCCGCTACCTGTGCGTACAGCCCAGTGACCAGAACCTCTCGCCTGCCGAGCTGGTGGCGCTGTGGCGCCCGGCTGAGACAAGCGAGGCTTGAGCCACCGCGGATTTTGCCCCGGCCGTCCTTGCCCGCCGCCCAGCAAGAACGGTTGCCCGCCGCCCAGCAAGAATGACAGACGCTACGAGTGCCCGTAGCGCTCGACAAACTCTTCGTAGGGGCCGCGAAAATCCAGCAACTCGCCTTCTTTCAGCCGCCAGATACGGTCGCACGACTCCGTCAGCACCGTCCGATCGTGGGTGGCCACAAAGGTCGTGCCTTCGTACTTGGCGAGGCCCTCGGCGAGGGCGCTGATCGCCTCCAGGTCGAGATGGTTGGTCGGCTCGTCGAGGACGATGGCGTTGGGGCTGGTGATCATCAGCTTGCACAGCAACATCCGAACGCGCTCGCCGCCCGACAGGGTCGCCGTCTGCTTCTTGCCCTCCTCGCCGCGAAATAGCATCCGGCCGAGCAGGCCTCGCACGTCCTCGAGATCAGCGCCGGGCTTGAATCCATGTAGCCAGGTGTCGATCGTCAAGCCGTGCTCGATCGCGTCCTCGTGCTCCTGCGGCAAGAAGCCGATCTTGGTGGCGTGGCCCCAGATCAGTTTGCCGGCGCGCGGCTGCAACTGTTCCATGAGCAAACGCACCAACGTGGTCTTGCCCATGCCGTCCTTGCCGATGATGCCGATGTGCTCGCCGCGCGCGACGTGGGCGTGGAAGTCGCGAAAGAGGGAGTTGTCGCCAAAGCCCATCTCGAGCCCGTCGATCTCGATGACGTGCTTGCCGGACTGTTCGACGACGTCAAAGCGCACATACGGTCGCGCCACGTTGGAGCGCTTCAGCGTGCCGGGGTCGAGCTTCTCGACGAGCTTCTTGCGCGACTGCACCTGGCTCGCCCGGCTGCCTGCGGTGAAGCGCTGGATGAAGTCGTTGAGCTCGCTGATGCGCGCCTGCTTGGCCGAGTGCTGGCTCTCGATCCGGCCGCGGCTCTGCGCCTTGATGCGGATCATGTCGTCGTAGTTGCCCGGGTAGATGATGATCGTCTCGTAGTCGATATCCGCGGTGTGCGTGCAGATGTTGTTGAGGAAGCGACGGTCGTGGCTGATGGTGATGAGGATGCCGCGGTAGCGACGCAGGTTGGTTTCGAGCCACTCGATGGTGTCGAGGTCGAGATGGTTGGTTGGCTCGTCGAGGAGCATCGCGTCTGGATTGCCAAAGAGCGCCTGCGCGAGCATGACGCGGACCTTCATCGCCGCGGACATCTCACCCATCAGCGTCTCGAAGTGAGCGTCGGCGACGCCCAGGCCGTTGAGCAGCTCTTCGGCCTCCGAATCGGCGGTGTAGCCGTCCTCCTCGGCGACGACCATCTCGAGCTCGGCGAGGCGCATGCCGACCTCGTCACTTTCATCGCCGGACTCGTAGATGGCGTTGCGCTCCTCAAGCACCGCGAAGAGGCGCGGGTTGCCCATGAGGACCGTGTCCATGACGGTTCGGTCGTCGAAGAGGTTGTGGTCCTGCTCAAGGAAGCTGGTCTTGCGCGGCAGCGAGACGTGGCCGTCATCGGGCTCGACTCGACCAGCAAAGATGCGCATCAAGGTCGACTTGCCCGCACCGTTCGGTCCGGTGAGGCCGTAGCGATTCTCCGGCGCGAAGGCGACGTTGACCTCCTCGAAGAGCTTCTTGCCCCCGTAGGCCTTACTGACGTTGCCAATGGTAATCATGATCGTCCTCGCAGTGGCCCAGACGCAAGCCGCCAGCCGAGCGCGGGGCTTGTAGCGGAGGGTGTCAGGCATTGACAATTGTACAATTTCAGGACAGCGATTTGCATCGCGCTGGGCCTCGAAAACAGCCTGACACCCGCGAGCGCCGGACAGGCGCTCGCGCGGCGCGGAACGCGACGAACTCGGGGGTGAGAGCCCGAGGACCACGCTCCTTGGGCTCGAGGGGGGCTGGCAGCAGCCCCCTTGACGATGGTGTCAGGCATTGACAATTGTACAATTTCAGGACAGCGATTTGCATCGCGCTGG
>CALGHC010000499.1 GCA_937915965.1 uncultured Myxococcales bacterium | reverse complement strand
CGGATGCCCAGGACCCGATAGCCCTCACGCAGCGCGCGAAAGGTGACGGCGCGGATCGCCGGGTTCAGCCCCGGCACGTCGCCACCTCCGGTCAAAATGCCGATCGTTCCCTTGATGTCGCTCATTGAACTCTCCCCTCTCTCTTCGATTGGTTTTGCGCAGGTTCTGTTGGTCTTCTGCCGGTCTTCTGCCGGTCTTCTGCCGGTCGTCTGCCGGTCGTCTGCTGGTCTGCTACTGATTTGCGCCGGTGCCGCTCATCAGCGGCGCGTCGGCCTTCCAGGCGTCGTATGCCTCGCTCAGGATCTGAACGTCGGCGAGGATCTCGGCGCGGTCGAGGGTGAGATAGCGCTCGCCATCGCGCAGCACCTCGCCGCCACCGATGACGAGGCGCACCTCGCTGCCATCGGTCGCCCAGATCAGGTTCTCGACCAGGTTGATCGTACGCGTTGGCACCAGGTTGGGCCGCGACAGGTCGACCAGGACGATGTCGGCGGCCTTGCCGGGCGCGAGCACGCCGGCGTCGATGCGCAGCAGCTTGGCGGGCTCGACGGTGATCAGCTCCAGCGCCTGCTGGGCCGACAGCACCCGCGCGTCCTGCAGGCGCGCCTTCTGGTACTGCGAGGCGAGCCGCGCGGCGGCGAGGATGTTCTGGTTGTCTGCGCTTCCCGAGCCGTCGGTCGACACCGCCAGCGGGATGCCACGATCGATCATCTCGACGACAGGCGGCATTCCCGAGCCGAGGATCGTGTTGGCCAGCGGGTTGTGGACGATGCAGGTGCCGGTGGCGGCGAGGATGTCGAGGTCGGCGGGCGTGCTGTGGACCTGGTGGGCGAGCACGGTGTCGTCGTCGAGGATATCGAGCTCGGCGGCGTAGGCGACCGGCGTCATGCCAAAGGTGTCGCAGAACCAGGCGGTCGTGCGCGCCTCCTCCGAGCTGTGGCAGTGCAGGAGCGTATCGTGCTCACGGCCCCAGCGCTTCTGCGCGACCAACATCTCGGGGCCATTCGAGAAGAGCTGATCGGGTCCAGGGACGATGCGGATGCGCGGCTTGGCGCCGTGCTTCTCCCAGGCGGCGTCGAGGCGGGCGAGCGCCTCGTCGGGGGTGTCGAGCAGATGGGCAGCGTAGAAGCGATCCTGGCTGCCGATCGCCGCGATCAGCCGGGTGCCAGCCTCTTCGGCGGAGGCGACCAGGTCGTCGACGTAGTACTTCGAAGCGTTGCAGTGGTGGGTCATCGCCGAGGTGATCCCGTACCAGATGTCGTCGAGGCGGGCCTTGCGGTAGGCGACCGACTGCGGCGAGCGGCCGAGGCGGTCGGCGAGCACGTCGCGCTGCTCCTTCATGAACGTCGTGAACGGGTTGACCACGCCGTCGAGCCACGCCGTCAGCGGCAGGTCGCGGCACAGGCCGATGATCGGCGGCTCGTGGTCGTGGCCGTGCGCTTTGACGAACGCCGGCAACAGCACTCCGTCGTGACAGGGAAACCGCGCACAGAGATCGGTGGTGAAGAAGGTCGCGCCCTCGCTGGTGACGACCTCGAGGCGCTCGCCCCAAGTGGCGGTCAGGCGCTCGGCGACGAGGCCATCGAAGGCGCCGACCTCGATCAGCTCGTCACCCGACCACAGCACGTAGCCATCCGAGATGCGTGTGTCGCGGCCGATGCCGTCGTCCATGGGCAACAAGAAGCGGGCGCGCAGAAAGCGGGCGGTCATGCGAACTCCTGGGGCGCGGCGGCCCAGCGGCGCGGCTATCTGTGCGCCGGCGGCCAGAGGATAGCCGGGGAAGACCGCTGCGGCGAGGGGGGCGGGGGCGAACGGGCCGGCGGCGGCTGCGGCGAGCGGCTGTTGCCAAGACATAGGTTACACATCGGGGGTGGGTATGGGTTGCCCCAGCGAGGTCCAGACTGGATACATGGTTGACACTCGCGACGCCCGGCGTTCGGAGACATGGTTGACGGTTTCAACCCCGCGTCCGAAGGCTCGAGGAGGTGGTCGCGCCGGAAAGTGAAGGCTCGCCACCGGCCATGGGCGGAAGCATTTGGAATGACGTGGCTTTTATGTCGGTGGCGCGGCGGCACCGGTCACATCATTGGTCTGGGTTGCGCGCCTGGGCGAGCATTTGCCGCGCGCTGTCGAGCCGATGCGCGATGCGGTCGAGCGTCTCGGTGGCGTCGGCGATCTGTGACTCGTCGAGTTGGTGCCAGTCCAACTCGACGGTCAGCGCTTCGGCGACTCGCTGCAGCGAACGCACCCGCTTGAGTGCGACCGGCAGCGGCGGGCGACCGGGCAGGCCCTTGCCGGCGGCGTCAGCCTCGCGTTTGCGCAGCTCGGCGTCACGGGCGCGGGCGGCGCCGACCTCGTCAGCGAGCCTGTACACGGTCCAGCCTTGGTTCGCGGCGCGGGTCGCGAGGTCGACGCGCGCACCGTCGGGCGCCGACAGCAGGCGGACGTGGGCGGTCGGCGACAGGCCGTCGCGCACTGACTCGGGATAGGCGTTGTAGAGCGCTGCGACCCGGCACCAGTTGTTCAGGGTCGACTTGCCCAGCCCCAGCTCGCCCAGGCGCGGGTCGTCGGCGAGGCGGCGGTAGGACACGGAGTCCACGCCCAGGCAGTCGGCGACATAGGTGCCCACGGCGACGATGGTCGCCAGGCCGGTGCGCTCCAGCTTGTGCATGGCGCTTGTGATGTAGGCGATGGCGGCATCGATCTTGGTCTGCTGGGCGAGTCCGTCGGCGTCCCTGACGGCGAGATCGGCGGT
>CALGHC010000498.1 GCA_937915965.1 uncultured Myxococcales bacterium | reverse complement strand
GCTGTCGCTCAAGGCCGGCTTCAACTCCGCCCGCCTGCACCAGAAGGTCTTCGAGGAGAGCCCCTCGCCCCACGTCGACGCCAACCTGCGCGCCCGCATGACCGCGGCCGCGGTGGGTCTGGCCGAGCAGATCGGCTACCAGAGCGCCGGAACCGTCGAGTTCCTGCTCGACGCCGACAGCGGCGCGTTCTACTTCCTGGAGGTCAATGCGCGGATCCAGGTCGAGCACCCGGTCACCGAGCTGGTCACCGGCGTCGACCTGGTCGCCTGGCAGCTCGCGATCGCCCAGGGTTGGCCTTTGCCGCTGCGTCAGGCCGACATTCACTTCGCCGGCCACGCCATCGAGGCGCGCCTGTGCGCCGAGGACCCCAGCGACGCGTATCGCCCCCAGGCCGGCGAGGTCGCTCTCTGGCGGCCAGCACACGGCGAGGGCGTGCGCGTCGACCACGGCCTGCTGGCGCGCGATCGCATCTCTCAGCACTACGACTCGCTGGTCGCCAAGGTGATCGCCTGGGGCGACGACCGTGCCACCGCGCTCGCTCGGCTGGACGGCGCGGTCCGGGCAACGGTCTTCCTGGGCCCGATCTGCAACCGCGCGCACTTGCTTGAGGTTATCAGCCATCCGGTCTTCGCCGTTGGCAACGCGACGACGGCCTTCCTCGTCGATCATCCTCCGCGTGGTGACGAGCCCGCGGCCAGCGACAACGATCTGATCGCCGCCGCCCTGTGGCGCCACGGTGGCGGTCTGCGCCGCCGTTTTCGCAACAACCCTTACCGCGGTGACGTCACCGTCCTCGCCCTTCCCGGCCGTGGAGGCGACGCCGTCGTGCACGTGGTGCTGGAAGCGCGCGGTGGCGACGAGATCACGTGGGGCGTCGACCGCGACCCCGATCCCTCGCTGTGGCGCAAACCTCGGGCCAGCAGCGTCGTCACCTTGGCCGACCGGCAGGACGACAGCGTCTGCTTCGTGCGTGACGGCGTCCGTCTCACCTACGAGGTGGGGCAGCTCGGCGCTGATCTGTTCGTCCAGCGCCGCCGGGGCCGTGTTGTTCGCCTCGTCGAGCTCAGCTTGTTGCCTGAGCGTGGCGTCGCTGCGGTCGCCGAGGGGGTGCTGACCGCATCGTCGGCCGCGACGGTGGCAATTGTCCACGTCGTCCTCGGCGAGCGCGTCGCCGAGGACGACGCGCTGGTGACGCTGGAGGCGATGAAGATGCTCACGGTGGTTCGCGCACCCCGAGCGGGGGTCGTCGTCGCGGTCCACGTGGCCGTCACCGAGACTGTCGCTGCCGGCGCGACGCTCATCGAACTCGACGCGGATGGAGACCACGGATGACCGACGAAATGGCAAACGGACCGCGCATTCAGGCGATCGATCTCGGCGCGACGGTTTGTGATCCGGCCGACCTCGTCGCGTTGGTCAGGGCCGGTGATCTCGCAGCGCTCGACCGGATCACCCGCTGTCACGGGCAGCGCCTCATGGCGGTGGGCCGGCGCTATTGCCGCACCAACAGCGAAGCCGAGGACGCCGTTCAGGATGCCCTCTTGTCGGCTGGCGAGCATCTCGACAGCTTCCGTGGCGACGGCTCGCTTGAGGGGTGGCTGGTCCGCATGGTCGCCAACGCATGCCATCACATGCGCCGCGGCCGCAAGAACAATCCGAACCTTCACGACGCAGAGATGGTCCTCACCGCTCCCGATCGCAGCCCGGAACAGGCGGCGATGGCTGGTCAACTCGCCGAGGCCCTCGGGCAAGCCCTGCTCGAGCTGGCGCCCCAGGATCGCACGATCGTCCTGCTCGCCGAAGGGGAGGGTTGGACCGGCCCGGAGATTGCCGCCGAGCTGGGCCTGTCGGCCGGTGCGGTTCGCGTCCGCCTGAGCCGGGCGCGCGCCCGCTTGCGCGAACTGCTCTCCGATGGGCTCGACGTCGACGTGCTGCTCGGCAAGGCCTAGGGCCGCGCACGCGATTCTTCCGATACTGCTCAGCGATCATTCGATACTGCTCAGCGATCGTTCGATACTGCTCAGCGATCGTTCGATACTGCTCAGCGATCGTCGCCGCCCTTGACAGATTCTCGGCAGCGCATAGATTGGCGGCGCCTACCGACCGGTAGGTAGGTGCGGCCGCGGTCGCCCAGCGTCGCGCCCAGCGTCGCGCCCAGCGTCGTGCCCACGGAACGCCATGTCCTCCGAAGTCTCCACCGACACGCGCGACACGCGCGAGCACGTGCTCGCTGTCGCGACGACCCTCTTCGCCGAGAAGGGATTTGATTCCGTATCGGTCCGCGAGATCTGCGAGGCGGCCGGTGTCTCCAAACCGGTCGTCTACTACCACTTCGACAGCCGCGATGGCCTGGTCCTCGCAGTCTTGCAGCGCTTCGGCGAGCGCTTTGCGCACATCGCTCGCTCTCATCTGGAGGGCGTCGAGCCAGGTCACGGGCCCTTGATTGCCTTCTTCGCGGCGATGATCGACCTGGGCCGCGGCGACCCGACCGTCGGTCGCGTGATGGCGCGCATCCCCACGCTCAACGCGGGCCTGCGCGACCGTCTACCGCCGCCGGCGCATCGCGAGCGCTGGCTCACCACATTCATCGAGGCGGGCATCGACAATGGCGCCTTTGCCTCTGACACCGACGCGGAGGCGGCCACCTGGCTGCTTGTCGGCGGATTTGGCCGGATGGCGGCCGCCGAGATCTGCTGCGACCCCGGCGGTGCGCCGCTCGACGTCGCCAGCCGAATGGTTCATCAGGCGCTCCCGGCAACGCCCGGCGCCGCCCGCCAGGACCTTCATGACGTCCCCCACGACATTCAATCCGCCCCCCCCGACCTTCAAGGCGAGCCCGGGCGTTCGGGTAAGGAGAGAGGATGACCACAGCGCATCGAACCAGTCTTGTCGTCGCGTCGCTGCTTGTGCTGACCGGCAGCGGTTGCCGCGGCGAGGCCAAGCCGGCGGACAAGGCGGCCGCGACAGTCAACCGCGTGCCCGTCGAGACCACGCTGGTGCGCCGCAGTACTTTCGAACAGCGCCTGCGCGCGCCCGGCAGCTTCCAGCCCATCCGGGTCGCGCGGATCGCGGTGGAGATGCCCGGCCGCTTGCTCGAGCTGCCTTTTCGCGAGGGTGATCGGGTCGAAATGGACGCCTTGCTCGCCCGCCTCGACAGCCGAATCGCACGTGCGCAGCTCGGCCAGGCCAACGCCGCGCTGGCGCAAGTGCGTGTCCAGCAGGATCTCGCCCGTACCACGCTGGCGCGAGTCAAGAAGCTGGCGGCCTCGAAGCTGGTCGATCAGGCGCAACAGGACCAGGCCGCCGCGGCCGAACGTCAGGCACGCTCAGCGGCGCAGATGGCCGAGGCGTCGCGCGACCTCGCCGCGGCGTCATTGGCCAAACTGAAGATCCTCTCGCCGATCGCCGGCCAGGTGCTGTCGCGCCACGTCGAGGTCGGTGAGGTCGTCTCGCCAGGCGCGCCCCTGCTGGTGCTCGCGGATCTGTCTTCGATGAAGCTGGTCGTCGACGTGCCCGAGCGCGCCGTGGACGCGATTCGCGTTGGCCAGACGGCGACCGTCCGCATCAACGCGCTGACCAACGCCGTGCGCAAAGGCACCGTCACCCACGTGCCCGCTACCGCGAACACCGACACCCGCACCTACCCGGTCGAGATCACCGTGGACAACTCCGACGGTCGAATTCGTGGCGGCATGATGGCGCGGGCGGAGCTGGTCTTGGAATCTCTCGCTGACCAGGTCGTCGTGCCGCTCGACGCGCTGGTCGACGAACCGCCGGTGCGAGGCGCCGCAGGCATTACGGTGGTCTACCTGGTCGACGGTGGGGCCGCGCGGCGGGTACCGGTCGTCAGCGGCGAAATGGAGGGCGAAGAGGTGCGCATCGAGGCGGGCCTGAGCGGTGGCGAGAAGCTCATCATCGTCGGCCAGCGCCGGGTGGTCGACGGCGACGCGGTCGAGATCATCTCGAGGGCGCCCGCGGCTGAGGCGGCCGCGCAGCGCGAAGACGCGACGGCGGTCGAGCGCCCGGCAGCGCCAGCGGCACCAGCAGACCCGGCAGCGCCAGCAGAGACAGCAGACCCAGCAGAGACAGCAGAGACAGCAGAGACAGCAGACGCAGCAGAAGGGGGTGCGACACCATGATCGTGACCCGCTACGCCATCCGATTTCGAACCGCCGTCTTTGTGCTGATCATCAACCTGGTCGTCGCGGGCCTCATCTCGTTCTTCGGTCTGCCGCGCGAGATGACACCCGACATCGAGATCCCCGTCATCGTCGTCAGCGTGCCCTATCCCGGCGCCTCGCCGACCGACGTCGAGCAGCTGATCCTTACGCCGCTTGAGACGGAGTTGAAGGATCTTTCGGATATCGACAAGTTGCAGGGAACCGCCTACGAGGGCGCAGCCGTCGTCACCATCACCTTCACGCCCGACGCCAACATCGACGAGGCGCTGACCTCGGTGCGCGACCGCGTCAGCCGGGTCAGGCCACGGCTGCCCGGCGACATCCTCGAACCGACCGTCAAGGAGGTCAGCTTCGACGACTTCCCGATCCTGATCGTCAATATTTCAGGCAGTTACAGTCTTGAGCGGCTCAAACAACTCGCCGAAGATATGCAGGAATCGATCGAGGGTGTGCAGGGTGTGCTCGCCGCCCACATCAGCGGCGGAGTCGACGAGGTCTACACGATCGAGGTCGACCCCGAAGCTGCTGCGTCGCGCAAGATCGGCCTGACCGATATCGTGCGCGCGGTGCAGACCGAGAACATCAACCTGCCCGGCGGAGTTGTCGAGGCGGACCGGACCTCGTGGTTGGTGCGCACGCCGGCTGACTTCCGCGGCGCGGCCGGGTTGCGCGAGGTCGTCGTCAAGGCCCCCAAAGGCAAGCCCGTGCGCTTGACCGACCTCGCACGGATCCGGCGCACCTTCGAGGAGCCCACCTCGTACGCCCGCATCAACGGTCGCCCGTCGGTCTCGCTGCAGATCACCAAGCGAACGGGCGCCAACATCGTCGACGTTGTCGACCGCTCCAAGGAGGTCGTCGCGCGATTCGAGAAGACCGCCCCGCATGGCACGGAGATCACCTTGCTGGGCGACCAGAGCGTCTTCATCCGCAATCTCGTCGACGACCTGGTCAACAACATCATCACCGGCCTGATCCTGGTCACGGCTGTGCTCTTCTTCTTCATGGGCGCGCGCAACGCCGTGCTCGTCGGCCTCGCCGTGCCCCTGAGCATGCTCTTGACCTTCTCCGTTCTCGACATCATGGGCGTCACCCTCAACCTCGTGACCCTCTTTGCGCTGATCCTCGCCCTGGGCATGCTCGTCGACAACGCGATCGTCGTCATCGAGAACATCTACCGCCACCTCGGCGAGCGCGTCGACGTCGACAGTGACCGCAGCGTGCTGCGCAGGATGCGCGTGCTGGTCGCCTACACCGGTACAGCCGAGGTCGCCTGGCCGGTCATCGCCTCGACCGCGACGACCGTCGCCGCCTTCTCGCCCCTGCTCTTCTGGCCGGGGATGATGGGCAAGTTCATGAGCTACCTGCCGATGGTCATCATCATCACCCTCGTCTCGTCGCTGCTGGTGGCGCTGATCATCAACCCGGTCATGGCCGCGGCGCTGATGGCTCGACCGGCGCAGCAGGGCGCTCCGGGGACACTGGAAGACAACTGGCGCGACGCGTACTCCGGCCCGCTTGCGCGCATGTACTACGCGTCGCTGCTCGTGCTGCTGGACATCCGCGGGCGCAAGATGCGGCGGCCGGTCGCGATCAGCCTCCTCGCTTTCGCCAGCCTCGTCGCCGCCGCCATGGCGTTTGGACGTTCCGGGCTCGGCGTCGAGTTCTTCCCACAGACCACGCCCGACCGGGCGACGATTACGATCACCGCGGCCAACGGCACTCACCTCGACGGCAGCGACGCGCTCACTCGGCAGGTCGAGGCGCTGTTGGCAGAGAGCCCCAACATCGACAACTACGTCGCGACGCCGGGGGCCTCAGCGGGAACATTCAAGAGCGGTGGATCGTCGATGAGCGCACATATCTCTGGTATCAGTGTGGATTTTACAGACAAGGCTGATCGGATCGAGAGCACCCTGGTCACCATTGACCGGCTGCGGGAGCGCTTCAGCCATATCGCAGGGGCGAGCATCGAGGTCGTCCGCGAGAAGATGGGACCACCATCGGGCGCGCCAATCAGCATTGAACTGACGGGGCCCGATTACGAACCGTTGGGCGATCTCGCCGCGCGCGCCAAGGCCCTCTTGCTGGCGATGCACGAGAACGGGGTGCGCGATCCCAAGACAGACTACGTCACGGGGCGTCCGGAGCTGCAGGTCCACGTCGATCGCCAGGCCGCCCGTGAGGTCGGCGCCTCGACCGTCGTGGTCGCCCAGGCTATTCGCGACGCCATCCACGGCAACGACACCTCGGAGATCCGCGACGGCAGCGATGAGTTCGACATTCTGGTTCGTTTCGCCGATGGCCGCCGCGATCGCCCCAGCGACCTGGCCTCGATCCACGTGACCGGCGAGAAGGGCGCGCAGATCCCACTCGAC
>CALGHC010000497.1 GCA_937915965.1 uncultured Myxococcales bacterium | reverse complement strand
CCCGCCTCGGCAAGATCGGTCTACAAGCGTCCTTGGGGGCCGACTTCCTGACCGGCACCATCAGCGGACGAAACCACTTCGATGGCGACAAGCTGCCCGGCAGCCGCTACGAATCCGTTGCTCCGACTCACGCCTGGGCCGGCGTCTCCCTGCGCGACACCGCGAGCCTGCGCGTCGGGCTGATGACCAGCCAGTGGGGTATGGGCCTCGTCGCCAACGATGGCGGCCACGCTCTCGACGAGCGCCGCGATGACTGGTTTGTGCTGCCAACCACCGGCGACCGCGTACTGCGTGCGCAGGTGATCGCCCAGCCGTTCGGCCGCTCCAAGGGCAGGTTGCGGGGCTTGGTGCTCGCCGGTGGCGCCGATCAGGTCGAAGAGGACGTCAACGCCAGCCGCTCGGGCGGCGACACCGCCTACCAGGGCGTCTTTGCCGCGCGCTTGTTCTTCTCGAAGGTCCGCTCGGTCGGTCTGTACTACGTCTACCGCGACCAGGAGTTCGGCACCGGCTCGCACCCATTCTTGCGGGTGCACGTCATCGACGGCACGTTTGACTTCGACCTGCGCGAGGGCGGGACCGGCCTGCGCTTGCAGGGCGAGGCAGCGCTGATCCTCGGCACCACCAACCTGGCGCCGAGCGCGCTGTACCCCGAGCACGACGTCCGTCAGGGCGCCGCCGTCGCGCGCGTCCGCTGGGATGCCGGCTACACAGGCCTGCGCCTCGAGCTCGACGCCGGCTGGCTCAGTGGCGACGACAACATCGAGGACGTCAGCCAGAACGCCTTCAAGTCCAACCCGAACTACCAGCAGGGCATCCTCTTGTTCTCGCACCTGATCGCCTGGCAGACCGGGCGGGCGCGGATCACCGCGTCGGACCCGATGTACGTCGGCTACCCGAGCGCCGACCTCGATCGCCTCGCCAGCGGCGGTTCGGTCACCAGCGCCATCACCGTCTTCCCCAAGGCGGGCTGGAAGGTCGCCGAAGGGCTCGAGGTCTATGGCGGCGCGCTCGTCGCCTGGGCGCCGCGGCCGCTCGTTGACCCCTTCTCGACCCGCACGGTTGGTGGCGGTTCGCCGCGCAACTTCCTGTCGCAAGCGCCGGACGGCAACCTGCTGGGCACCGAGTTCGACGTCGGTGTCGTCGCCACCCTGGCGCCGACGGGCTGGCCGGTCGCCGCCGCGCTGCGCGCCGAGTACGGCCTGCTCCTGCCCGGCGGCGCCCTCGCTGGCCTCGCCGCCGACTCGCCTGTTCATGGTGGCCGCTTGACCCTGGCCCTCGTGCCGGCCGCGCCCGCTCGTTGACTGGCCACCGTCGTCGCTGGCCGGCCGCGTCCGCTCACAGAGGAAGGTTCCACCCATGCGCAATCTCTACCCACGCTACGGAGCACAGCCGATGCACCCGTTCGAATCGATCCTCCGAGCAACCTCGCCCGAACCGGGCCGCTGTGCCGCGGCCTGCGCGCTGCACGCCGTCACGCCAGCACCTCTGCTGATCGCGGCGCTGACCGCGCTGGTCACAGCAGCCACCGCCTGCGGTTCCCTTGAGCCGACCGGGCTCGCCCGCACGGTCGCCGGCCCAGGCGCCGAGGTGCGTTTCGACTCGTTCCACCGGCCTCTGCCCGACATCCCGTTGCCCAACGATCTCGCCACCCGCTTCGACGCGACCTCGCCGACCAGACGGCGCATCAACGCCAGCGTCGTCGCGCCGACAACTTGGGAGAAGAAGACCCGCGAGAGCCTCGACGCCATCAACGGTTGGGGCACGCTGGCGCCGATCACGGTCAGTTTCGCCGGGCCGCTCGACGTCGAGAACATCCTCACCCGCCACAGCGACCGCTTCGACCCCCACAACGACGTGATGCTGGTCATCGACATCACCCCCGGCTCCGCTGACTTCTGCGAGGCGATGCCGGTCGACATCGGCCAGGGTATGTTCCCTGTCGCGCTCGACCGCGCCGACTACTACCCCAGCGACCCGCGTGGCCACCTCAAGCAGCTCATCTTCGAGGAGGTCGAGGAGGACGTGAACGGCAACGGCATCTTCGATCCCGGCGAGGACACCGACATGGACGGTGTCTTCGACCACCCCAACACCCGCAGCGCCACCGACCCGACCCTCCTGACCTTCTACGAGCGCGAGACCAACACCCTCATCGCCAAGCCGGTCATGCCCCTGCGCGAGGGCACCACCTACGCCGTCGTCCTGACCCGCTCGCTGATCGACGCCGAGGGCCATCCAGTGCAGTCGCCGTTTGAATTCATCAACCACGCCTCGCAGACCGAGGCCCTCGCCGAGCTGCCGGGCTGTCTGGGCAAGCTCAAGCTGGGCGTGAGGGACGTCGCCTTCACCTGGACGTTCACCACCCAGCAGTGGACGCAGGCGTTCGTGACTGTGCGTGACGGGCTCTATGGCATGGGGCCCATGGCCCACCTGGCGACGGATTTTCCCGCCGAGATGGACCTGGCGGATGTGCGCGACGCCGCCGCTGACGGCAACGCCAAGATCGTGCCCGGCGATGTGTTCATGCCGATGGCCAAGCTTCTATTCTCGCAGTTCGGCCCGTCGAGCAACAAAGAGGAGCTAAAGATCTTTTTTGAGAACTTCGCCTTCATCGACTTCAACGCCCTGGGCACGATCGACTCGCCGCAGTTCTTTCCGCGTTTCGTCGACGACCCGGGCGACGGCACCGAGCCTGCCAAGCAGCTGCCGTTGACCGACCAGATCTGGCGGCTCGACCCCGTCAGCGGCGAGGCCTACATCCGTCATGAAGGCGTCAACTTCTGGTTGATGGTGCCCAAGGCCCGTAACGGCCCGGCACCGGTGGCCATCTTCACCCACGGCCACGGCAGCACGAAGTTCGACGCGATGAACTTCGCCGGCTTCCTCGCCCGCCAGGGCATCGCCACCATCGGAATCGACGCGGTCAGTCATGGCGTCGACGTCGCCGAGTCCGAGATCGAGATGGTCATGGCGCTCTTTGACGCGTACGGAATCGCGGGCATGGGTCAGGGCATTCTCGACGGCCGCGCGCTCGACCAGAACGCCGACGGCAGGCTCGACTCGGGCGTCGACTTCTGGACCTCGTACATCTTCCACACCCGCGACGTCGTGCGGCAGACCGCCGTCGATATGATGCAGGTGGTCCGGACCTTGTCCTCGTTTGATGGCAAGCGCCGCTG
The DNA here is from genome assembly GCA_937915965.1 of uncultured Myxococcales bacterium. Taxonomy (GTDB): domain Bacteria; phylum Myxococcota_A; class UBA9042; order UBA9042; family UBA9042; genus CALGHC01. The sequence goes on along the minus strand of CALGHC010000497.1, from coordinate 3,377 downwards.
GAAGTACGACGCCAACCACGACGGCGAGCCGGACCTGGCGGGCGACTTCGACGGCGATGGCACGGTCGACGTCGGCGGCAGCGCGCCGATCCACCTGATCGGCGGCTCACTGGGCGGCATCATGTCGAGCTTCGTCGCTGGCCTCGAGCCCAAGATCGAGACCTCAATCGCCATCATCGGCGGCGGCGTCCTGGGCGAGATCGGCACCCGCAGCACCCTGGGCGGTGTACGCAACGCGATGATCCTGCGAATGATGGGCCCGCTGTTTCTGGTTCATGACGGCGGGCTCTTTGAGGCCTTCCCCGACCTGACCGACTACAAGGAGGTCAAGGTCGTCCCCATGGAGGCGCTGGTGCCGGGCCGCATCGCCGTGATCGACAACCTGACTTCGGGCGAGCACCGCTGCGGACGGGTGCAGCCGGACGGCGCGCTGCGTGTCGCCGTGCCGTCGGACAAGGGCGACCTGCTGCGGATCTCGTTCTACGACGTCGAGCTCAAGTCAGTGGAGCGCGAGGGCTGCGTCGCTCTGACCGTCGACGGCGCGCCGGTCGTGCCGACGCTGGTGATCGACACGTTCACGGACGCCGTCAGCTACGCCGGCGACGACTTCGCCGCCGGATCACCGCTGATCGCCCTGACCGATGGCTACGGCCTGCGCCGCGCCAACCCCGAGCTGCGCCGCATGCTCGGCATCGCCCAGGTGGCTCTGGACGGCGCGGATCCGGCCAACAGCGCGCCGTTCATCCATCAGGATCGCACGCTCACATATGGCACAGGCGAGACCGTCTCGACGCGCATCTTCTACGTCAACACGCTGGGTGATCCCGGCGTGCCGACGGCGAGCGGCGTCGCGCTGGGGCGCGCTGCTGGGCTCATCGACTTCCGAGCTGTCGACGCTCGCTACGACAAGAGCGTGCAGGAGCTGCTGGTCGACGTCGGCACGGTCGAAGGTGTCGAAGGGACCATGCTGCACACCAACGCGGCGGGCGAGGGAGTGCTGATGGACATTGAGGACCTGCAATCGCTGGTGCCGGCCTCGGACGGTTTCGATGCGCCGCGCCTCAGCCCGCCGCTGCGACTGATCCGCAGCAACGACGCCAAGGTCGGTGGCAAGAGCAGCATCCTCTTCCCGATGATGACGCCGCTGGGGGTGCACAGCTTCCCCGTACCGTCGCCCGACAAGCCGTTTGACCTCGGATCGCTGATGATCAACCAGGTCGTGCGCTACATGGCGACACACGGCGAGCAGCTGGATTTCGACCTGTGTCAGTTCGACTGGAGCTGCAGCTGGATTCCGCCGTTGCTGCCGTAGGGCGCATCTGAGGCGGATGCGCGCTGCGCCGGCGCTCAAGCCGAAAGACGCGTCCAGCCACGCGGCGGCAAAACGCGGACCTCGGGCGCACGCGGGTGGCGGCGGACCTCGTCGAGGAAACCCTCTAGGTCGTTGCTCGGGATCTGTCGCGGCGGCGCGTCCAAGGGGCGCCAGAACTGGTCCCAGTGACATGGAATCAGCAAGCGCGGCTGCAGCGCGTCGATGACCCGCTCGGTGAAGCGCTCGGTAGCGTGTCGGCCGATGGTGCAACACAGCACGACGTCGGCGCGCACGCCCTCGATCTCGGCCTCGATCAGATCCGCGCTGCCGACGTGGTAGATGCTGGCGAGCGGATGATCGAGATGCAGACCGAGGACCTCGCCGACACGCCAGTCCCAGGCCCGCGCCGGCGTCTGCAGCGGCGCCTCGATGCGGCCAGGCGCGGGGACGCGACCGAAGGCGAACGCGCTGTGTTGGCTGCGGTAGCCGCGTAGCGCAAACGGGCCCTCGGTGAACGGTCGGCCGGGTTCAAGCAGGACCAGCTGGTCTTCGTCGACGCCAAAGCCGCGGCAGCAGTTCAGCGTATCTTCGGCGCCATACACGCGTGCGCCGTGCTCGCGGGCGATCCACGGCGTGTCGATGGCGTGATCAAAGTGGCTGTGGCCGACCATCACCGCGTGGCAGATGTCGACGTCACGGGCGATGGCCTCGGGGCGCGGGGCGATGCGGCCGAACGCCACCTCGGCGAGGCTGTGGCGCGACAGGTGCGGATCGAGCCAGATGTGGTGGCCCGCGCCGACGACTCGAAATCCCGCGGTGCCGAGCCATTGCAGCGCCAGCGGGGCGTCTGCGGCAGGGCTTTCATGGTGGAACAGCTCGTCGGCGACGTGGGTGCGAAGTCGGCGCAGGCCGTCGAACATCGTTACTCCAAGCGGGGCGTCGCGCGTCACGCCCCGCGCTGTCTGGTTCTCGCCCGCTGCCTACTTTCGAACCTGCGCATAGTTGTACGCCGCCTTGCCGGTCTGCAAGACGCTACCGCCGCTCTCGATGGTCCAGGTTCCGTTTAGGCTGTACGTGACGGGGTGAAGGTACATCGCCACTGCCTTGCGCTTCAGCCAGCTGAGCTTGGCCAGATCGTCGTGGCGCTTGGTCTGGCGCGCAGCGGTCAGACGAACGGTGGTCCGGCTGCCTGCTGCCTCGCCGATGGCCTCGACCGCCCAGGGCACGCGGTAGCCGTTGCGGCTGTCGCGTCGCTCGTCGGTGCGTCGCTCGGTGACCAGGCGACCGACAAAAGTCGTGCCGGCGCGTCGAACGACCACAAAGCCAAGGGCGCGGTGTTTGCGCTCCTTGGGCCCGATGATCCAGTCGGCGATGACGACCGCGCCCGGACCGAGGTGGTGCAGCTGAACCGAGCGCTCGAAGGCCCGATGCGCCTTGACGTTCGAGGCCTCGTGCACCGCGAAAGCCACCTCGTCGAGGACGATCGTCTTGCCGCCCTGGGTCGCCTCGACGTGCAGCTTGCCGATCGGCACCAGAAGCTGCCGATCGATGAAACCGTTGCTGTCGCGATCAGAGACGGTCAGCGGTGCGGCCTCAGAGGTCAGCGTCGCCTCGACCTGCAGCTTGCCGAAGTCGAGGTGCAAGCGCAGCTTGCCGCCCTCTACCCACATGCGCTGGCGCCCCGCGGTCATGCCGAGGTGCTTGGCGTCGAAGCGGTAGTCGTCGCTGTCGATCTGCTTGGACCCGTGCAGGGCGCCCTCGCGTCCCCGGTGGGTGAACGAGACCGTCAGGTCGCCGTCCTTGAAGGCAGCGTTGGCGACCGAGACGCGTATGTGGGTCGTGCTGCCTGTGCGAGAGCGGCTGCGGATCGTCAGGTGCTCGACCGCCTCGCCGTTGTTGGCGAAGGCGCGGCCGCTCCAGCGGAAGGCCTTGTCGGGCACGGCGGTGGCGCTGGCGACCGCGGGCACCGCCGGAGGCGTCTTGAGCAGCTCGGTCAGGCGCAGGGCGTCAACGGGCACAGGCCCCGTCGGGATCTTCTTGAGGGCCTTCCCCAGCATCTTCTTGA
>CALGHC010000496.1 GCA_937915965.1 uncultured Myxococcales bacterium | reverse complement strand
GGCTGCACGGCCGGCCCCGCGACCTGCGACGACGGCAACCCGTGCACCACCGACACCTGCAAACCGCTCACCGGCTGCGACCACATCTCGGTGGTCGATGGCAACCCCTGCCCAGGCGAAGGCGTCTGCAAACAGGGCGCGTGCACGGTGACGCCGCAGGTCGTACCGGCGTCGTGCGCCGAGTTCGCGCTGGCCAACAAGCAGGCCGCCAGCGGCGTGCAAGAGATCGACCCGGACGGTGACGACGGCCCGCAGCCTGCGTACCCGGTGTGGTGCGAGATGGACTACGCCGGCGGCGGCTGGACCCTGGTCGCGGTGATCAGCGACGACGAGAAGGAGACCTGGACCTGGGGCAAGCGATCGCTGTGGATGGCCGACAAGACGGTCTTCGGCTCGCTCGACAAGCTCAACCACGACTTCAAGTCGGCTGCCTACCACGAGGTCGCGTGCCGTGACGTGCTCTTCGTTCACCAGCCCTCGGGCGTCTGGGCGGTCTACCCCGGGGTCTGCAACGGCAAAGAGAGCCTCGGCGATGAGATCGGCGATGTCGGCGCGCCCGTCTGCTACAAGCCCGACCAGGGCTACACCATGGGCGCTGGCACCTTGAAGGCCAACGGCCAGCTGTGCTCCACACGGATGTACATCTCGGCGCGCGACCACGGTGGCAAGAGCGACTGCGTCAACCAGCCCAGCCACGCATTCGGGCCATCGTGGAACACGTCTGGGCCCGGCGAGTGCCCCTTCAACAAGCCCGGCCACTTCGGCGGCATGGGACCCGCCAACGACGACGCCGCCGTCGAGCGCACCTCGCTGGGCTTCGGCGCCGCGCTCGGCATCAACAACGGCAAGGCCGGCGGCGCCGAGAACTTCATGCGCATCTACGTGCGCAAGCCGCCACCGCTGATCTGCGGCAACGGCGTCTGCGAGATCCTCAGCGACGAAGACTGCGTGTCTTGCGCGCTCGACTGTGGCGCGTGCCCGCCACCGGGCTGCGGCGACCAGACCTGCGACAACGGCGAAGGCTGCTGGAACTGCCCCCAAGACTGCGGCGCCTGCCCCGGCGCGTGCGGCAACAGCGTCTGTGAGGGCGATTCCAAGGAGAACTGCGCCAGCTGCCCGCTGGACTGCGGCAAGTGCCCCAAGGCGTGCGGCAACGGCAAGTGCGAGCCGGAGTTCAACGACACCTGCGAGATCTGCCCCGAGGACTGCGGCATCTGTCCGCCCACCTGCGGTGACGGCATCTGCTCGGTCGAGGCGGGCGAGACCTGCGAGGCCTGCCAGGTGGACTGCGGCTTGTGTCCCTTCCCCGGCTGCGGCGACAAGTACTGCAGCGACTACGAGAGCTGCGGCACCTGCCCGCAGGACTGCGGCAAATGCCCGGCGTACTGCGGCAACGGACTGTGCGAGCCAAAGTACGGCGAGATGTGCGGCCCCTGCCCGTCCGATTGCGGCAAATGCCCGCTGACCTGCGACGATGGGGTGTGCGACTACAAGACCGGCGAGAGCTGCGAGAACTGCCCATCGGATTGCGGCAACTGCCCGGCGATCTGCGGCAACGCCTACTGCGAGAACGGCGAGAGCTGCCTGGACTGCCCCCAGGACTGCGGGCCGTGCGGCACGGGCTGCGAGGTCACGCCCTTGATGGGGTGCAAGATCTGCCCCTGCGAGATGTGCGTGTGCTTGAAGATCAAGACCTGCTGCACAGTGGCCTGGACGCAGGAGTGCGTCGACACCTGCGTCTCGAAGTGCGGCGTCAAGTGCGACTAGGCGGGGCGGGGCGGGGGCTGCGATGGCTCCTAGACCGCGGGTCTGGCACACTGCCGGGCCTGGAGGTGCGCCATGCGTCTTGTTCCTACCCGCCTGATCAGCCTCGCCCGCGTCACCGACGTCGTGCGTGCCGCCCTGATCACCACCGCCGTGCTGGCGGTCACCGCGCAGTTGGCATCGGCCGACCCGGCGAAGACCCAGATCCCCGTCATCGGCGCCCTCTTCGCGGCGGGCGGCGGCCCCGTCGCCGACGGCAGCTACGCCATGGAGGTGCGCCTCTACACGAGCGCCGACCCGGCCGCGGTGCCCCTGTATGCTGAGGCGTTCATCGCGGTCGCCGTCAGCCACGGACAGTTCGCGCTACAGCTCGGCGACGGCATCGGCGGCAAGGATCTCGACGCCGCCTTCTTCGCTGCCAACGACATCCTGTGGATCGGTGTCAAGGTCGCTGGCGAGGCCGAGCTGTCGCGCCGTCGGCTGGGCACGGTGCCGTTCGCCCTGCGCGCCACCATCGCAGACAGCGCCAAGACAGCCGAGACGGCCAAGACGGCGACGAGCGCCGACAGCGCCAAGACGGCCGACAGCGCGACGACCGCGGTCACGGCCGAGAGCGCCAAGACGGCCGGCAGCGCGACGACCGCGGACAGCGCCACCCTCGCCAAGGGGCTGCAGTGCACCGGCTGCGTGACCGCCGACATGCTCGCCGACGACGCGCTCTCGGCCAGCAGCCATGTCGCCGTCGTCGACGGCAAGGTGCAGAGCGTGCAAAGCGCCCTCGACAACCTCGACGGGCGGCTGGGCGGCATCGAGACCGGCGTCACCGCCGTCGACGGCAAGGTCGGGATCGGCACCAAGGCGCCACAGTGCGCGGTCGACGTCGACGGGGTGTGCCAGGCGGGCAACCCGGCCCGGATGGTCGTCGAGGTCGACGGCGAGGCCGGCATGATCGCGGTGACCGGGGCCGGCGCGGTGGTCTACCGCAAGGACGTCGACCTGTACTTCGGCCAGACCAGCCTGGGCTGGCGCCCCTTCCGCTTCGACACCTTCTGCGGCGACGGCAAGCTCGAAGGCGCCGAAGCCTGCGACGACGGCAAAGCCAACGCCAACGCGCCCGACAAGTGCCGCCTGACCTGCACCAAGCCCGCTTGCGGCGACCAGATCGTCGACTCGGGCGAGGCGTGCGACGACGGCAACGGTGTGAACGGCGACGCGTGCGTCGCCGGCTGCAAGGTCGCCAGCTGCGGCGACGGCTTCGAGCAGCTCGGGGTCGAGGCCTGCGACGACGGCAACAGCAGCAACGCCGATGCCTGTGTGTCGGGCTGCAAGAAGCCGTTCTGTGGGGATGGCTACGTGCACGCCGGGGTCGAGGACTGCGACGACGGCGGCAACGCCGACGGCGACGGCTGCACGGCGACGTGCAAATCCGAAAACGTCGACTGCAAGGGCGCGGTGACCAGCTCGTGCAACCCGACCAAGACAATGTGCCTGTGTGACAACGCCGCCGTGTGCGAGGAAGACCTTGAGACGATCTGCCCGTCGGGCTGGCATCTATGCAGCCACCTGCAGTTCAACATTCGCAACGACGCCTGGAACTTCGCTTATAACGGCAGCGCCAAGAAGCTGCTCGGCACCCGGCAGTGCCGCGGCGGCATCGGCGGCAACCACGGCGCCGGCCATTTCACGGTGGACAAGAGCAACACCAACCAGGACGACACCCAGAACTGCTGGTACGGCACGATCGCGCCGTGGTGCGACGCCTACAAGAACGAGTGCAACGAGAAGGGCAACTACGCCCTGTGTTGCAAGCCGGACCCGCTGTGCGGCAATGGCCAGAAGGACGGACCGGAAGAGTACTGCGACGACGGCAACCTGCAGGACGGCGACGGCTGCAACCAGAACTGTTGGCCAACCGTCGGCCCCGGCTGCTGACGCTCGCAGGCCCACGCTGAAGACGCTCACGAGCGCCGGCCGCTGACGCTCGCGAGCGCCGGCCGCTGACGCTCACGAGCGCCGCGCGCTCGAAAGCTCGCGACGCGACACCCACGTGTGCGCCGCGGCCTTGCAGACCGCTACGATCAGACCTTCACGATCGACCGAGTGAATCGCCCTTGGCACAGCGGCAGGCACGGCTAGACTACGGCCTGCCTTTTTGCTTTGGGGTGACGATGCACCTTCTCCGCTCGACCCGGGCTGCGCGCTGCGCGATCGCCCTCCTGGTCTTTGGTCTCGGCTGCGCCGACGCCCCTCCGGCCGACGAAGATGTGGCAGTCGATGGCGTCGCCGCCGAGACCGCGACGGGCGACGGCGCCGTCGTCGATACCGGCGTGTCGGCCAGCGATGTCGCCATCGACCAGGCCGCAGGCGATCAAACCAACAGCGACGACGCGGACAGCCTTGAATCAGACGGCGGCGAATCGGACAGCCTCGAATCAGACGGCGGCGACGCGACCGCCAAAGCCTGCAAGGTCGTCAGCG
>CALGHC010000495.1 GCA_937915965.1 uncultured Myxococcales bacterium | reverse complement strand
TCGTACCAGCCGCGGGATGGTGGCGCCGTCCGCCTGCGCGCTGGTGCCAGCCACCCAGGTGGTGTTGTCGACGTCGGCGCGCGCTGCGACCGCGAAGGTGCGTCGCTCGGGGGCGTCGCCTTCGTGCGACCAGGTCCACAGGGGCTCGCCGAAGTCATCCGTGGCGATGACCAGCCACGCGTGGGCCGGCTTGCCGCTGGCGTCGTCGCCACCGGTGGTCTGCCCGCCGACCATCACCAGCTTGCCGTCGGGACGCACCGTGACCCCCTGCAGCCAGGACGCCTTGTCGTCGGGCCCTGGCGAAGCCGTCCACACCTTGGACTTGCTGCCCGCCTGGCACGCGCCATCGAGACAAGCAGCGCCCGCGAAGCACGACTTGCCGTCCTCGCACGGGGCGCCGTCCTGCTTGCCGACAACGACACACTTGTAGTCGCCTGCGCCCTTTGCCACACACACCGAGAGCTCGCACGCCGCGGTTTGCTGGTCGCACTTCACCAGCGGCCCGGCCTCGCAGGCCCCGCCGACGCAGATGTCGTTGACCGTACAGCCGTTCTCGTCCGCGTTGCAGACCTTGCCGTCGTCGACCAGCTTGCCCAGGGCGCACTGACCGGTGTCGGTGTCGCAGGCATCCACCGTACAGGCGTTGCCGTCGCCGCAGTTCTTGGCCTCGAACTGGCAGCCGACGGCCTTGCTGCAGCTGTCGATGGTGCAGGGATCGCCGTCGTCGCAGGCCTTGGCGACGCCGGCGCACTTGCCCCCCTCGCAGCCGTCCGCCGAGGTACATGCGTTGCCGTCGTCGCAGACTGTGGCCGTCGCCTGAGCGGCCAGATGACAGACGCCGGTCTTTGGGTCGCAGGTGTTGACCAGGCAATCGGAGTCGTCGCCTGGATTGCAGAAGACCTTTGAAGCGGAGTTGTCGACGCACTTGGGCTTGGCGAGTGAGACGTCGCAGTAGGGCACCCCATTGCACAGGTCGCCGTCGTCCTTGGCCAGACAGTCGGCGTTGACGTGGCACTCGCAGGTGTCGGTGCCCGGCGCGCATTGACCCAGCTGGCAGGTGTCGCCGTCGGTGCACTTGTCGCCATCCTCGCAGAGCGAACCGGCCGGCACCGCGGTCTTGGCGCACTTGCCCGTCTTGGCCTGGCAGACGTTCTCGAGGCACGCCGTGTCGTCGACCGAGGGGCACTTGACCACGGTCGCCGGGCTGAACTTGCACACCTGCGGATCGGCGGTCTTGTCGCAGTACAGGGTGCCGTTGCACAGGTCGCCGTCGTCCTGGTCGACACAGTCGCCGTCGTCCTGACATCCGCATGCGAAGGTCCCTGCTGCGCAGCTGTCGCCCTCGCAGACGTCGCCCTTGGTGCACAGGTCGCCGTCGTCACAGATCCACGGGCCATCGAAGGCGTCGCCGGCGGCCTTGAGGTGCCACTCGCACGCGCCGCCGCTCGCGTCGCAGACGAGCTTGACCGCCGCACGCGGGGTCGCCTGGCACTGACCGGTCTTGGGGTGGCACGCGTTCTTGGCGCATGCCGAGTCATCGACGCTGGGGCAGTTGACCACCGACGCGGGGTTGACCTCGCACGCACCCGACTGCTGGTTGCAGTACGGCACGCCGTTGCACAGGTCGCCGTCGTCCTCGCCGACGCAGTCGCTGTCCGCCTTGCACTTGCAGATGTCGGTGCCGCCGCCGCATGTGCCGGCGACGCAGATCTCACCCCCGGAGCATTCGTCGCCGTCGTCACAGGCGGTGCCGTCGGCGACGGCGACCAGCGCGCAGACGCCGGTGGTGGGCTGGCAGGTGCTCTGGGCGCACGCTGCGCCGGCTGAAGCGTCGCAGCCTACGACCGTCGCCGGGTTGATGCGGCAGAGCCCCTCGGGCAGGGCGCAGTACAGCGTGCCGTTGCATTGGTCGCCGTCCTCGTGGGCCGCGCAGTCGCCCTGCTTGATGCACTGACACAGGCCGATCTCGCCCATCGCGCAGGCGCCGTCGAGGCAGTGGTCGCCGCTGGTGCACGGGTCGCCGTCGTCGCAGGAGGCACCGTTGGCTAGCGCTGTGGCGACGCACGCTCCTGAACCTGGCTCGCAGACGTGAACTGAGCAAGCCGTGTCGTCGTCGTCAGCGCAGGTGACGACCGTGGCCTGATCGACCTTGCAGCTCCACGGGAAGCCGACCTTGTCGCATCGCAGCGTGCCGTTGCAAGCGTCGCCGTCATCGGCCGGGGCACAATCCGCGTCGTCGCTGCAAGCGCAGACGCTGACCGACGTCGCCCCGCAGACCCCGGCCTTGCAGGTCGAATCCAAGGTGCACAGGTCGCCATCGTCGCATGGCCCGCCGTCGTGCGCCGGCGTCGCGGCGCAGGTGCCGTCCTGGGGCTGGCAGGCGTTGACCAGGCAGAACGTGTCGCCAGCTGCGTCGCAGACGACCTTTGAGTTCGGCAGCGGTCGACAAACCGGCGTCGCAGCGTCCTGGTCGCAGAAGAACGTGCCGTTGCACGCGTCGCCGTCCTCAAGGGCTGCACAGTCGCTCTCGAGCTTGCAAGCGAGCGCAACTGTCGTCGGTTCACCGCCGTCGCCGGCGCTGGCGGCTCCTTCCTCGGCGACGCCGCAGCCGCAGAGAAGCACGACCAACGCGACCAACGCGACCAGCCGAGGCTCGCCACGGCGCAAGACACCCGTCCAACGTAGACCGCTCATTGCTCACCCCAGACTTGTGGAAGGGCCGGCGATTCCGACGGCACGTCGGGGTCCCAGGCGCCTGGCCAAGACTCAGTCTACCACAAGGTCCGCTGATGGGGTGACAGCACAATGCGCAGGCATCAGGTCGGGCGACGAGGCGGGCGACGAGGTGGTTGGCACCTCGCGGGTGACGAGGTGGCTGGTGACGAGGTGGCTGGTGACGAGGTGGCTGGCACCTCGCCGCGTCACCTCGCCCCTGCCATGGCAGCCACAGCTAGCGCGTTCGCGTTCTGGATTGTTTTCGAGGCGTTGCGTCTTGGTTCTTCGCGTCGGGCCTCGTGCCCGCGGGGCCCACCTGGAGTGTCGCGGCGACCGCGCGGCCTTGCTCCCAGGCGACAGCATCGACCGAGATGCCGCGGCCACGCCCCAGCTGGAGGTGTTCCTCCACGTAGCGTTCCAGCGCCTCTCGTTGGGCGATCGCGGCTGGGTCGACGTGAACCAAGGCGCCGGCGCCCAGCTCGGCCCGCACCTCGGCGGCGACCGGAGCCAGTTTCTCGGCAAGGGTCGCTACGACGCCGACGCGGAAGCCGTCGTGCCACTTGCGATCGCGGCCGGCGCCGTGGGTCGCCGATAGCCACTCGATGCGCGTCACCAGACCAGTCCACAGTTCAAGCACCGCGGCCCGGTCGCGTCCCCGTCCGACCAGTACGATGGCTTCGTCGCTGCCCCGGCGCAGCGTGTAGGCGAGGCAGCAGTTCGCCTCGGCCAGCGTCTGAGCGAGGACGACCTTCCACTTGCGCAGCCGCCTGGCGACCTCAAGCGGCGTGTCGCTCGCGTCCTCGATGGGATCGACGTCAGCGCTTGCCGCCTGGTCCGCGTCGAGCCAACCCTGCAGGCGGTGGCGGGCGATCAGGGTCTGGGCGTGGGCCGCGGCGCTCGCTGCCTCGTGGACGTTGGGCGAGCCAGCCAGCGCCAGCAACTTGCCGACCCGGCTGAGGATGGATTGATCGGTGGTCATGCGATCCCAATGGCTTCGGCGGCGTGCGCGGGGCCGCGCAGGTTACGCAGCGTAGCGCAGCGTCGACGGCCCGGACAGGTCATGGCGGCAGCCCCCGCCATCGCCAGGGCCAC
>CALGHC010000494.1 GCA_937915965.1 uncultured Myxococcales bacterium | reverse complement strand
GAGGACGACATCCTGGTCACCGATGGCGCGCCCGACAACCTGACGATCGACTGTCTCAAGTCGATCGACGACGTCGAGGCGATGTGCAGCGAGCCGCCACGCTGGGTGCGGCGGCTGACAGCGTAGTCGGCAACGGAGATCCCTGCCTAGTTGCCGCCCTTCGCATCGACCTCGCTCTTTGCATCGACCTCGCCCTTCGCATCGACCTCGCCCTTCGCATCGACCTTCACGCACCTCGTCGAAGCGAGCGGCTCGCGGCTACCAGACGATCTCGATGTGGCCGTTGCCCGTGGACGTCGCGCCGGTGTGCTGCCCGCCCTGGATGACCGGCGCGATCATGCTCGTGCCGCCGGTCGCGGCGTTGCCGTTGGCGGCGATGCCGCCCGAGTAGCCGCCGCCGCCGCCTGCGTTGAAGTTGCCCGACATGCTTGAGCCGCCGCCACCGCCGAAGCCGCCGTTGGCGACGTTGGCGTTGCCGTCCGGCCAGCCCTTGCCACCTGCGCCGCCGTTGGTGAACGACTTGCCGCCCGCCCAGGAGGGCAAGCCGTCGCCGGTGAAGCCACCGCCGCCGCCACCGTTGTTGCTGGCGGCGCCACCGCCGCTCGCTCCGCCGCTGACCAGCACCGTGCTGTTGCCCTTCTGTGCCCAGCTCGAGTAGCCGCCGCCGCCGCCGCCCGCGACCAGCAGCGGTGTGCCCTCAATCGCCACGTAGCTGCCGCCGCCGCCGCCGCACGGGTAGATCGATGGCCCGCCCTGGCCACCGACGATCAGCGTGATCACCTGGCCTGGTTGGACCGGCAGCTTGCCGCGCACGCGGGCGCCGAAGCCCCCCTTGCTGCCCTTGGGCGACGTGCCGCCCTGGGCGCCCCAGACGTCGATGTCGATCTCCTTGATGCACCCCGGGACGGCGAAGGTCTCGATCTTGCCGCTGAGCACGAAGGTCTTGCTGCCCGGTTGCGCGCAGTTGATCTTGGCGACGCACTCGCCGGCCTTGCACCAGTTGTCGCCGCCGCACGCGGTCTCGTCGGCGACCGGCTTCCATTGGCAGCCCGCGACGGCGTCGCAGCTGTCGGTCGTGCACACCTTGTTGTCGTTGCAGTCGACCACGACGGTGCTGCACGAGCCGGACTGGCAGACCTCGCCCGTCGTGCATTCGTCGGCGTCGCTGCACGCGGCTGTATTGTCGACGTGCGTGCAGCCGGTCAGCGGGTTGCAGCCGTCGTCTGTGCAGACGTTGGCGTCGAGGCAGCTGATCGCCCCGCCCGCGCAGCCGCCATTCGAGCAGGTGTCGGCGTCTGTGCACGCGTCCAGATCGTCGCAGCCGGCGGCGTTGTCGGCGTGGGTACAGCCCGTCTGCTTGTCGCAACCGTCATCGGTGCACGGGTTGTCATCGTCGCATCCCACCGGCGTCGCCTCGCAGTCGCCATCCTTGCAGGTGTCGGCTTTGGTGCACGCGTTGCCGTCGTCGCATGGCGCAGCGTTGAAGGACTTGGTGCAGCCGAGCGTCTTGTCGCATGCGTCCGTCGTGCACGGGTTGCCGTCGTTGCAGCCAAGCGGATCGCCGGGCTTGCACAGGCCCGCGTCGCAGCTGTCGCCGGCGGTGCATTTGTTGCCGTCCGCGTCGCATGCGTCGCCCTGCTGGATCAGCGCGTCGTGGTCGCACTGGCCCGAATCGGCGACGCACTTGTCGACCGTGCATGGCTTGCCGTCGTCGCAGTTCACGGCCTTGCCGCCTGCGCAAACACCCGCGGCGCAGTGCTCGCCGGTGGCACATTTGTCGCCGTCGTCGCACGCCGCGACGCTGTCGAGGTGGCTGCAGCCGATCCCAGGCTTGCACGCGTCGATGGTGCATGCGTTGCCGTCGTCGCAGTCGATCAGCGCACCCACGCAGTCGCCGTTCTTGCAGCCGTCGGGGGCGCTGCAGTCATCGCCGTCGTCGCATGCTGCGCCGTCCGGCTTGACCACGAAGGCGCAAGCGCCGCTGCCGTGGTCGCAGCTGTCGGTCGTGCACTCCTTGCCGTCGTCGCACGCCGTGGGCTTGCCGCCGGCGCAGGAGCCCACCGTGCAGTGCTCGCCCGAGGTGCATTTGTCGCCATCGTCGCAGGCTGCGGCGCTGTCGATGTAGGCACAGCCCTCGCCGCTCTTGCACGCATCGATGGTGCACGCGTTGCCGTCGTCACAGTCGAGCAGGGCTCCCACGCACAGGCCGCCGTCGCAGCCGTCGGGCACCGTACAGTCGTCGCCGTCGTCGCAGCCCGCGCCGGCTTGCTTGTTGGTGTAGATGCACTTGCCATCCGCCAGGTTGCAGTCGCCGATGACGCACGGCTTGCCCGGGGAGCATGGCTTGACCTGACCGGCCTGACAGCCGCCTCCGCCGCAGATGTCGCCGATGGTGCAGAGATTGTCGTCATCACAAGGCTTGCCGTCGTCGTCGGTCTGGGTGCAGCCGGTCGCTGGCTCGCAGGCGTCAAGGGTGCAGGGGTTGCTATCGTCGCAGAGCTTGACCGCGCCAGGCACACACGCACCGTTCTTGCACGCGTCTCCCTCGGTGCAGACCGAGCCATCGGCGTCACAGCTCAGACCGTCTTGCTGTACCTCGACGCAGCCGCCCTGGCTCGGGTCGCAGAAGAGCTGCGTGCAGGGGCCGTCGCTTGGGCAGGTCGCCTCGTCGGTGAGGCCATTGCAGTCGTTGTCGACGCCGTCACAGGCCTCCGCTGCCGGTGTCGGCGCGGTGCACGGCCCGAGGCCACCGGGCTCGCAGGTGCGCGTCCCTTCGCACTGCCCCGTGGGCGCCCCGCCCGCGTCGAACGCTTCGATGAAGCAGCTCGTCGCGAGCTTCGCGGCGATGGCGCCGGCGGAGCACGGACAGGTGCCGAAGCCCTCGCCGTCAGTCTTGACACATTGTTTGGACGAGATCCCCTCGATGGTCGAGACCGCAGCGCAAGCGAAATCGCTGGGGCAGTCGTCGTCGTCGTCGCAAGCGGTGCCACAAAATGAGCCGTTGGCTCCCTGGTCGACGCACGCACCATCGGCGTCGGCGAGGCTGGTGCAGTCCGCCGACGCGGCGCATGGGTCGCAGCGGTGGAGGCCCTCGGGCGCGCAGATAGTGACGTTGTCGCCGCCACCGCCGCTGACGAGCAGGCACGCGAAGCCGCTGGGACAGGCGTCGACGCAGGTCGAGGCGCAACGCTTGCCGTCGGCGTGCGGAATGCAAAATGTGCTGTTGCAGTCGCCGTTTTCGTCGCAGGAACATCCGGTCTCGCCCGGGCACTCCGAGCCCACGGCGGCGTCGCCGTCGGCCTCGGTCGCGTCGGACTCCACCGTGTCGGCGGTGACCGCATCGGCGGGCCCAACTGCACCGCCGTCGTTCGAGCCGTTGTCGGATCCACCGCCGCCGTCCGGCGTCGTCCCGTCGAGCGATTGACCGTCAAATCCCACCTGGATATCGGATCCAGTCGGGTCGGTCTGCGCACCGGACGTCGCGCTGCCGAGCTCTCCCGAGCACGCCGCGACGACCGTCAGCAGGGCAACCGCGACAGCCCCGAGGGACCTGAGCGCGCGCGGTAGGGCGGCCATCGACGGCGAGGCAATCGACGTCCTCGGCGCTGCGGCTATCCGGGGGGCTGCGGGGCGGCCGCTCATGTTTCCTCCTCGATCAATTCCCTGCCGTGTGGTGCGCTCTCGCGGCGGGCGCATGCCGGACGGAAGCGTACGGGAATGGCGCGCTGCGCGCCACCGCGACCGGTCTCTGCCGCAGGGCGATCGCAAGGTCCGCAACGCCCGGCGACCTTGACGGAAGGCCGTGGC
>CALGHC010000493.1 GCA_937915965.1 uncultured Myxococcales bacterium | reverse complement strand
GCGCATGTTCACCGAGAATCTCGGCGTCAAGATCCTCTCGGTGTTGCTCGCGCTGCTCATCCACATCGTTGTGCAACGCGATTCGGTGCGCGAGTTCGAGATCAGAGTTCCGATCGGCATCAGTGACGTGCCCTCCGGTCAGGTCTTTGTCGGCGAACTCCCCGAGGTGGTGCGCGTGCGCGTGCGCGGCCGTTGGAGCGGTTTTCGCGATCTGATCACCGACAAGTCCAACCGCCTTCTGCTCGACCTGTCGGGAGTCCGAGACGGCGAGAGGTTCGTCTTCGACGAGCATTTCGTTCAACAACAGTTGGCAACGCGGCAGGTGCAGGTGCTCGAAGTCAACCCATCCTCTATCCTCGTGAGGCTCGACCGCC
This sequence comes from uncultured Myxococcales bacterium, assembly GCA_937915965.1. Lineage (GTDB taxonomy): Bacteria > Myxococcota_A > UBA9042 > UBA9042 > UBA9042 > CALGHC01. The sequence goes on along the minus strand of CALGHC010000493.1, from coordinate 16,388 downwards.
TCATGCACCGCAAGGTGCCAGTGCGCGTCTCGACCACAGGCAACCCGGCGGCGGGCTTTCGTGTCGGTCCTGGCGACCTGTCCGTCGACCCAGACGTCGTTGAACTCACTGGACCGCAGGGGGAAATCAGCCAAATCCGCTACGTGCGCACCCTACCAATCGACCTCGCTGGCACCGACGCCGATCTGCGGGTGCGCGCACAGGTGCTACCGGTTGGCTCGCCGCGCGTCGAGCTGTCTGTTTCGGAGGTCGACGTCCAGGTCAAGCTGGGCGAGACCGAGGTCACGCGCACCCTGACCAGCCAGGTGAGCGTGGTCCACGGCTGCCCACCCGACCACCGATGCCCGCTCGAACCCGAGGAGGTCAGTGTGCAGGTGCGTGGTCTGGTCCGCGCAGTGCGTGCCTTCCTTGACGCGCCGCCTGAGCCGCTGGTACGTGCCGACCTCGCCGACGCGATCGAGCGCAAGGAGCGCACCGTCCGATTCCAGGTCCAGGCTCCCAAGGGCATGACCGTCACCGTGCGACCAGCCGCGGCCCGCTTCCGAGTCCTCGCCGAGATCCCGGCCGAATAGATCCCGGCCGAATAGATCCCGGCCGAATAGATCCCGGCAAAATAGGCTACCACCCGCGCCCGCACAGGCCGCCGATCGAGCGGACAGCCCGCCCACAAAGCACGCGCCGTGAAGTCGGCAAGGAGACCATGGCCACAATCGTCCAGAAATTCGGCGGCACATCGGTCGGTTCTATTGACCTGATCCGCAACGTCGCGCGGCGAGCCGCGGCATGTCGGCAACAAGGCAACCGAGTGGTGGTCGTCGTGTCGGCGATGGCTGGCGAGACCAATCGCCTCCTGGGCCTCGCGCGCGAAGTGTGCGACCTGCCGCATCACCGCGAGATCGATGTGCTGGTCTCGACCGGCGAGCAGGTGTCCATCGCGCTGGTCGCCTTGGCGCTACAGGAGGCCGGGGTCGCGGCGCGCAGCCTGCTCGGCCACCAGGTCCGGATCGTCACCGATGATGCCCACGGAAGGGCACGGATCCAGACGATTGACGCCAGCGCCGTGATTGAAGCCCTCGAACTCGGGGAGATCGTGGTGGTCGCCGGCTTTCAGGGCGTCGACGCGGAGGGAAGCATCACAACCCTGGGCCGAGGCGGCAGTGACCTGTCGGCGGTCGCCATGGCAGCGGCGATCAACGCCGACGTCTGTGAAATCTATACGGACGTCGACGGCATCTACACCTCCGACCCCAACGTCGTGCCCGGCGCCCGCAAGATAGCCCGCATCGGCTTCGAAGAGATGCTCGAGCTCGCCAGTTTGGGGGCCAAGGTGCTGCAGGCCCGCTCGGTCGAGATCGCCATGAAGCACGGAGTTCGCTTGCATGTGCGGTCATCGTTCCACGATGGCGAGGGCAGCTACGTCGTCCCGGAGGAAGAAGTCATGGAAGGACCCGTCGTCACTGGTGTCGCGTACGACCGCAACACCGCCAAGATCACTGTCTGCGCCGTGCGCGACGATCCAGGCGTCGCAGCGCAGCTGCTCCGTCCGCTCGGCGAGGCGGGTATCAACGTCGATGTGATCATTCAAAATGTCGCCAGCGAGGGGCACACCGACGTCAGCTTCACTGTGCCGCAAAATGAGCTCGAGAGCGCGCTCGCGGCGATCGAGCACGCCGCCCGAACTCTGGGTAGCGGCACCGTGACCTCCGACGCCCACGTCGCCAAGGTCTCGGTGGTCGGTGCAGGCATGCGTTCACAGGCCGGCGTCGCGGTCGCGATGTTCGAGGCGCTGGGCGCCGCAGGCGTCAATATCCAGATGATCACCACGAGCGAGATCAAGATCTCGTGCGTGATCAGCGAGGGCTCCACGGAGCTCGCGGTCCGGGCCCTCCACGAGGCGTACGGACTGGCGATGGAGCCGGCCTGAGCGGCGGCGAGCCATCTCGACTCGGACAGCGGAAGGCAGCGATTCGGCGACGCGTCTTCGGCCCGACTCCGCGCACGCGTCGAAGGACGCGGTCGCTACAGCCGGAGTCAGAGCAGACGCCGACGAGCCGCCTGGCCACCCTCGCCGAGATCCCGGGCACACCGCGCCAGTCGGCGACATTCGCCCGATGGGGTTCAAGGCAACCGCGCGCGGCAAGTTGATGACCCGACGTGGCAGGCCAGGGAGCCAACTCCAGAGGTCGTGGCGGCGGCACGGGCACCGCCGCTGGACGCAACATCGCCCGCGCCAGCAGCGCCACGGCGATCACCAACAGCCGCACGGTCACCGGGTCGCGGTAGCGGCCGACGCTGCCTCGGCCGGCCCTTTCTTCGGCGCCGCCGCTCGAAGCAGCGTCGTCGCGATGGCAGCGATCTGCGCTCACGTCGGCTCAGCGACGGCGATCAGACCAAGGCCACGCAGGCTCGACCAACCGCCGCTCGCTACGACGAGATGGTCGAGAAACTGGACCCCGCACACGCGACACGCGTCGCCCAGGCGGCTCGTGAAGGCGATGTCGGTCTCGCTGGGCGCGCTCGCTCCGCTGGGGTGATTGTGAACGGCGATCAGCGAGACGGCACCCGCGGCGAGCACCGGCCGGAGGAGATCGCGCGGCCGGGCAGCGACCCCATCCACGGTACCGACCATGCGGTGCTCAACGAGGACGCGACCGCCCGGGTCAAGGCCGACGGCGACGAGCACCTCGACCTCGGCCAGGGCGAGCGAGCGGAAGCGGCCGACGACCGCCTCGGCGGTCAGCAGACGATCACCGGGATGTCGTCGATCGAGGGCGCGCCGGCCCAGCTCGAGGGCTGCGCGCAGGCGCGCACGCTCCGATGGGCTGCACGTCAAGCGCGCGACCCGATCGGCACGGTATAGCCCCGGGAGACCGCCGACCTGGTCGAGCAGGTTGAACGCACGCTGGATGCGATCCGCGCGGCCACCGGCGTCGAGCAACCGCGCGACCAGATCGATGTCGCTCGACTGATCGGGCGCGACCGGGTCTCGCCAATCGGACGAACCAACCTCGCGCGACAACAGGACAATGCGCGCGTCCTCGACCTGGGCCATCACCTCTCCTCGGCGGACGACGACGTCGGCGAGACGTCTTGCACGGACCGCGCAAGGACCGTGCAAGGATTGTGCAAGGTCCGGGCAAAGGCGGGACGGGACCGGCAGGCTCCGTATTATCGTTTATTTACAAGGTAGTGCGACTAGTCGGCGGGGTCGCTCGCGACAGGGTCCGAGACCATACCAGCCAGGTACCGGTGCCGGCTGGCACCGGTGCCAGCGCCGCCGCCTGATTTTGACCCCAGAAACACCTGTGAAGATGGCAACTTCAAAAGGTATTGGGCCGGCGTCTCGGGGGACGATTTGCTTGACGCAGCGGCGATGGCTGGGACAATCATGAGTGAGGCGATCCGGCTGCACGCAATGGAGCTATCGCCAGGAGCGCGCTCATGTCCCCACTGCCCCTTGCCCATCTTCAGTCAGCGGCTGGCCGCTGTCGGCGCCCTGCGCGCTCAGGTGACCGAGTTCAGGTCGGTCGGCTGGCCGCATTGCTCGCCGTTGTCGTGACCGTCGGGACCTGTTCGGAGACCCCGACGGGCCCTGACACGACCGCCGCTGGGCCGAAGATCAACATCGAGTTCCAGCAGCCCGTCGAGAACCAGGTGCTCTGCGGCGACACAGTCAAGGTCGCGGGCAGCGCCACGGTCTCAGCGGGAGCGGTGACGTCCATCAGGGTCGAGGTCGACGGCTACGAGGTCGCTTCCGCCGAATCCGGCGACTTCGATGTCACCTTTGACAGTACCGTCAGCGCGGAGTCCGGCAAGCCGCAGTTCAAGGACGGCAGCCACGCGGTGACCGTACGAGCCAAGGGAGAGGGCAACGCGTTCGGTGTGCAGTCCCTCAATGTCCGGATCGACAACACGCCGCCCCTCGTCGAGATCCTCGAGCCGCAGGCTGGTTCGGTACACATCGGCAAGTTCCAGATTCGGGTCAAAGTATCAGACAAGTACCTGTCGGGCGGGGCCATTTTTGTGGGCAGCGACAAGGTCGTCGACATCGCGAAGCAGGGCGAGTTCACTTTCGAGGTGGACCGGTCGAATCAACCGACCGGCGACTACATCATCAACGTCATCGCGCAGGACGAGTGCGGCCACCAGACTCCCCAGCAGAACCTCTCGGTTCGGGTGCTGCGCCCACCAGCCTTTGACGTCTCCGCTACCTCGATCGACGAGCAGGTCACTGACGGCTACACCGCGGCGGTGCTGACCGACTGCGATGGCGACACGTTGATGGACGCGATCGTCGCGAGCGAGGGTGGCGTGTATCTGCGGCGCGGCATTGCCAAACTGGCTCCGGACGGGAGCACGCTGCCCGGAGTGCCCATCACGGTCGATGGAGCAGAGGTGCAGACCATCCTCGGCGAGGGGCGCTTCGGCGAGGGCGAGAAGATTTCGGACATGGCCACGTCCGTGCTCATCCTGATCGACCTCGACGGCGACGGAATGAAGGACGTCGCAGCGACTGGTGTCCGCGATGCCGCCGAGGTGGGCGAGGACCCGGCTCTGGGGTCGGTGCCCGTGATCGAGGCGGGTCTATGCCGCAAGGGGGACCTCCTGCGGATCGTCCAGCGCATCATGATCCCTCGGGCAGCCATCAGCGGTGCAGCCTGCTCGCTGAATCCGGAGGACACCACCCAGGACATCGTTTTGGGCGCCGAGTCGGACCAAGCGGGGCTGATGACCGTCTTCGTCAAGGCCGAGACCAGCTGCACCGTCAAGGTCCCGCACCTGTCGGAGGATCCGGTTGAAGATGGACAAAAGCCGAAGATAGTCACCAAGATAGAGGAGGTGCCCTGCGGCGACGCGGCGCAACCGGGAGCGAACGCGGGCGATCTGCACGCAGACCTCGCGGACATCCAAAGCGCCAACATCTTCGGGACAACGGCCATCTACCCGGGCCCGGACGGCGTCGCAGACATCCTCTGTGGAGACTTCTTCACGCAAGGCGACGATCTCGGCAGAAACGACGTGGTCATCGGCCGTGCATCGGTCAACACCGTGACGTCCTGCCGAAACGACGGCAGCGGCGGCTTCCTGCTGTGCAAGAACAGCCAGACGCTCACCGACATCGGCGATACCAGTCAGGTGGTCAGCACCGATTGGAGCGGCGACGGCCAGGCCGACCTGATCGTCGGTTCAGAGAAGTCATCCCTGATTCGGTGGCTCAAGGGCGACGGCAACGGCTATTTCTTCCTCAGCCCGGCACCCAACGAGAACGGCACCATGCTGTTGTTCAAGCCGAGCGACATGCTCATTGGCAACTTTGGCCCCGGCGGCGCCGAGTACGTCGCGATCGTCGGCAACACACGCTCCGTCTTGCTGCTGCCGACTTCGCTGATCGACGACGCCCAGCTGCTGAAGTGCTTTCACAGCTACGTCGTCGGCGGAATCCTCCAAACGATCATGAATGGAGATCTCGACAACGACGGCTTCGACGACCTGATGGGTATCGACGCGGGCGGACATTGGGACGCCAAGGGTGAGGTGATCTCAAGCGCCGGCATCGCCGTGGCGCGGGGCAAGGGCGACGGCGACTACCACGCGGGCGACATCTACCGCGTGTGTGGCTATGCGCCAAATTCGTGGGTGTGGGGCTGGCGCGAGGTCGCTGGGCTGGCTGTCGCCGACGTCAACGCGGATGGCAAGGAGGACCTCGTCATCGTGAGTGAATCGACACGCGCAAGGAACGACAGATGCCCAGGGCAAGGCGCCGCCGAGGACCAGCCCAAGCCGGCGACTCCGCTGCACCTATACTTGAACAATAACGGCGCATTCCATGACTACCCGCGCGCGGGCGAGTACGCGCCATACGACAGCAACGTCTACGAGCCAGCGTCGGGCGGCTGGAAGGCGCCCCCATGTGGTGCTGTGCTGCCCAACATCAGCGGTCTGGTCGTCGGCAAGCTGAGCGACGACGGCATCGGCGACATGAGCTGGACCCTGGGTGGCTTGGACTACACGGTAGGCGAAGACTACAAGTCCGGGGCGGTGGCGTGCCGGGTCAATGAGATCTTCGAGGTCTGCAATGAGTACGGCACGGAAGCCCACGGTTGGGAGGAGGGCATGGCCCCCGACCCAGGACTCTGTCGCAACTACGGTCTGGTCGACGAAGGCGAAACGCCGCTGACTGGATTCGGTACCAGCGCGGTCACCACCGGAGCGCCGATGCCGCGGGCCACCTTGCTCACCTTCAACGGCGTGACGGCTGGCGCGCCCCTGGGGCTGCTCGCGAAGGACACGCCACTCGCGCCCGGCTACCTGACGCCCACCCTGTCCCACTCTGGCGGGCGCAACATCCTCGGCTTGGCTGCAGGCCGATTCCACGCCGACGACGAGCGGCTGGATCTCGCCACGGTCATGGGGCCAGTGAGCAATCCCGGCGAAGTAAACATGTACATGGCGCCGCGCGTACGCACCTTCCGGACCAATTACCAAGCTGTGCTCGGATCGATCCTGTATGGAGACCCCGCTGCGCTCAGCCTGTACGGGATGCAGTGCCAGGAGACGATGTTGGAGCTGGTGTCGATGCCAAAGGAGGATCGAGATCGGGTCTGGACGCGGTCCTTTTCCGACGTGCTGAACAGCTATAAGTTCGTATCCTATCGGCAGATTGGCGAGGACCCCATCGCGATCGTGACGGCGCCGGTCTGCGAGGGCGAGCGGGACTCGATCTTCACCCTCCATAACAAGGCTGGCGAGTTCACTCTGTTGCGATACCAGCAGGCCTACCGGCACGCCAAAGGGGTCAAGTTCCAGATCGGCGAAGGGAAGGACATCAAGGCGTTCGCCCTGCGCGACGTCGACGGCGATGGATGCACGGATGTGCTGGCTGCGTTCAGCGACCAACTGGGCTACGCCCGGGGCGGGGCGGACCACTTCGAGAAGCAGGACTTCTTCGAAGTGACGGAGCGCGACCGCAACGGCATCGACCTCGCCGACGTCAACGGCGACGGCAGCCTCGACATCATCATTTTGACGGGGGACCGGGGCACGATCGAGTTCTATCTCGGCGACGGCAAAGGCAACTTCGTCTATGACCCCGTCGGAATCCCCGTGCAGAGCGCCCCCACCGAGGTCCGCAAGACCGACATCGACGGTGACGGCTGCCCGGACCTGGCGGTCCGCTCTGCCCTGGGCGTGACCGTCCTTCGCAGCACGATGTGCGACGGCGGCTAGCGACTGCCCCTGAATCGCAGGCGCCGCGTCAACCGCCGACGTCGGCGCGCTTGCGGCGGTCATAGAACGAGGCGATGACCTCGGCGTCCACGACGACCTGAACCACGCGTCCATTGGCGATGAGCACCGTGCCCGGCGCGGCGCGCTTGGGCTTGCGCACCCACTTGCACGGCACGCAGTGCACATCTACGCGCTCGCCGCGCGGCATCCCGGTGAGATGCACCGCAAGCATCGCGCAGGCGCGGATCTCGGTCTCGTCTGGGCTGTCCTCCCGGCCCCTGGCTTGAAGTACGACGTGGGCGCCGCGTACGTCGCGCGGGTGAAACCACAGGTCCCGGCCGCGTGCGAGTCGGGTGACGACGTGATCATTGGCCACGGCATTGCGTCCCGCCCAGACGACGCGGCCCCCGTCGGTCACAAAGCGCTCCACGCCGGCTGGCAGCGCATGGCCCTTGCGGTCGGCTCGCGAGGCCGGCGGCGCGACGGCCCGCGCCGCCTGTACGCGCAAGCCCAGCCGGCGGATGTCGTCGAGCAGATCGCCGACCGTCTCGTAGGTGACGAGGTCGGGCTCGGCGCGCTGCTGATCGACGCGCAGGACAAGCGCCTGGACCAGGTCGACGCGAGCGAGGGTCTCGGCGCGCCGGCGATCGATGATCGCCTGGCCGCGACCCAGACCTCGGGCGCGCCGAAAGATCCGATCGAGGTTCGCGGCTGGCGTCAGGTCGCGACGCAGCTCAATATCAAGCCACTCGCCGGGTTGCCAGGGGATCTCGAGACGAACGCGATCGGCGCCGCGCGGCACCCGCCCCAGCGCCGTCTTGAGGACCTCTCCCCAAGAACGCAGGGTCGCGGCAAGAGCAGCACGCGCGGCGTCCTCGGCGAGATTGTCGACCAGGCGCCGAAGCTTGCGAAGCTCTCGGCGCAAGCTGCGAGACGCTTCGGGCAGACAGTCGAGACGCTCAAGTCGGCGCTGCTCGGCCCGGGATGGACGCCTCGCCTGGGCTTCGACCGGCGCCACGATGGCATCGATTTCGTCAGTCATCGCTCGCCGTTGAGGTCGTAGCGGCCGCTCTTGCCCCCCCACTTTGCGACGAGGACGACCTGCTCGATGACGGCTCCGCGGTCGATGGACTTGATCATGTCGTACACAGTCAACGCCCCGACGGCCGCGGCCGTCATCGCCTCCATCTCGACGCCGGTGCGGTCGACAGCTTCGACTCGCGCCTCCAGGGTCACGGAGCAATTGGTCTCGTCGAGGCTAGCGTCGATCTCGACCGAGACGACCCGAACCGGATGACACAGCGGGATCAACGAGGCGGTCTGTTTGCTGGCTTGGATGCCGGCGATGCGTGCGACCTGCAAGGCGTCGCCCTTGTGTCCCGAGGCATCACGCACCTGCCGCCAGGCCACGGCCCCCATTCGAACCCGTGCCCGAGCGATGGCGCCGCGGTGGGTCTCGGGCTTGTCGGCGACCCGCACCATGCGCGCGCGACCGTGCTCGTCGAGGTGGGTGAGGCAGTCGCCCTCGGTTGGTTCACTCATGAGCGCGCTCCCCTCGAAGGTCGATCCTGATCGGGCGCACGCCCGGCGGACGCGGCCCTGGGCGTACCGGTCACGTCAGGCTGACGGTACTCGCCAAGCCGCCAGGCAGGCTTCGTACAGGGCAACCTCTTCTATGTTGCCAATGATCAGCGGAGTGCGCGCGTGCAGGCCATCCGGTAGCAGGTCGAGGATCGGTCTGCGTCCGTCGCTGGCAGCGCCGCCTGCTTGCTCAGCGAGCATCGCCAGCGGCTGCGCTTCGTAGAGGATGCGCAGCTTGCCCTCTGGAGCGCGGTGGTCGCCCGGATAGCAGAACACGCCGCCGTACAGCAGGTTGCGGTGAAAGTCTGCGACCAGCGAGCCGATGTAGCGGCTGGTCGTTTCCCGATAGCGGTCCGTGTGGCCATCGAGAATGTGATCGTGGAAGGCGAGTGTGCCCGGGTCCCAGTGTCGGCGGTTCGACGCGTTGATGCTGAAGCAGCGGGCGCGATCGGGGACGCGGATCTGTGGGTGCGACAGGATGTACTCGCCCACGCCAGGATCGAGGGTGAATCCGTCGACGCCACCGCCGGTCGAGTAGACGAACATCGTCGACGAGCCATAGATCGCGTAACCAGCTGCGACCAAGGCGCGACCGCTGGCGAGGAAGTCTGCCTCGCAAGCCTCGCGACCGACCTCGGCACGACGGTGAATCGCGAATATGGTGCCGATCGACACGTTGGCGTCGATATTCGAGGAGCCGTCGAGCGGGTCGAAGGAGACGATGTAGCGGCCGTTGAGGCGCCCAGAGCGGGTGGGCCGGAAGTGCTCCTCCTCCTCGGAGGCCAGGGCGGCGACCATCGGCATGTCGTCGAGCATCGAGACCAACAGCTCGTTGGCGATCATGTCGAGCTTGGCGACGTCATCGCCGCCGGTGTTCTTCTGGCCGGTCTTGCCGAGGACATCGACCAATCCCGCGTGCGCGACATTGCGAGACACCACCTTGGTCGCCATCGCGATGTGGCTCAGCAGAATGGTGAAATCCCCAGACGCCCGGTGGTACTGCTGCTCGCCTTGCAGGATCCAACGAGACAGCGAGGTGAGATCGGACATGTGGTGGCTCCGCTGGCGCCTCGCTCTGGGCGGCGAGAGCCGGTCGTGAGGATGGCATGCCGCTGGTTCGACCACAATCGCCCCGGCGCCCGCGCCAGCCGCGCGGCGGCTGGCACAAATGCAGACGCCACCCGGCCGATGGCCGAGTGGCGCTGCTGGCATCCGATCTCTTGAGCGCCCCTCGTCGGCTACCTACGGCCGCCCGATCCACCGGCAGGTGAAGGCGATGGCCTCCTGTTCGACGGGTTCGCCCGCTTGGGGCGATCCTTGTCGTGATCGTCGCGGGTCTTGGCTGCGCTCTTCTTGGTCGCCGGAGTGTTCGACGGCTTGGCCGGAACGGGCGCGACCCGGCTCTCGTGCCCAGGCGCGCGAGCGCTGCCCCGATTGGTGGGACGCGAGGGTGCTGGGGCAGCGCGTGAACCGCGACGAGACGGAGGCGTATACGCGCCGGGACGCGAAGGCGCGGGAGCGACGCCGGGGCGAGCCGGAGGCGTGTACGCGCCGGGTCGTGACGGGGCAGGAGCGGCGCCGGGACGAGCTGGAGGAGTGTACGCGCCGGGTCGTGACGGCGCAGGAGCGGCGCCGGGACGAGCTGGAGGAGTGTACGCGCCGGGACGAGACGGCGCAGGGTCGACACCCGGTCGGGTCGGCGGCGTGTACGCGCCGGGACGAGACGGCGCAGGAGCGGCGCCGGGACGGGCGGGAGGAGTATACGCACCGGGGCGAGACGGCGCAGGGTCGACACCCGGTCGGGTCGGCGGAGTGTACGCACCGGGACGAGACGGCGCAGGCTCGACACCCGGGCGAGTCGGCGACGTGTACGCACCGGGACGAGACGGCGCAGGCTCGACACCCGGGCGAGTCGGCGACGTGTACGCACCGGGACGAGACGGCGCAGGCTCGACACCCGGTCGGGTCGGCGGCACGTACGCGCCGGGACGAGACGGCGCAGGGTCGACACCTGGTCGGACCGGCGGCACGTACGCGCCGGGACGAGACGGCGCGGGGGCGACGCCAGGGCGAGTCGGAGGCGTGTACGCACCGGGACGCGACGGCGCAGGGTCGACGCCTGGTCGAGTCGGAGGCGTCGCCGTCCCGCGGGCACCCGTATTCGTCGCCGGCTTCGTCGCCGGCTGACGGGCGCGCGGGCTTGCGGATGGCACACGCTCGATCGGCTGTGCGTCGATGCGCGTGTTGGTCCAAGAGCTGGCCTGCTGCGAGGTCGGACCGCGGTTGTAGGTCACTGAGCCTCCGCGGTCGGTACGCACCGAAGCGGTGTTGTTCACCGCAACGCTCTGATTATAAACAACTGTCGCGTGATTGCTCTTCACGACGACATGATAGACCTTGTGATGGTGGATGTGCTGCTGCGGCACAAATGTCCAGTAGGCGTAGTGGGTGTAAACGACACCACCGGGCCCCATCGGCGCCCAGCCCACGTGTCCGCCGCCGTGGCGCCACACAACCCAGGCGGGGGCCCATTCGTAGCCTGGGATCCACGCCCATCCGTGGGAATCGACCCAGGCCCAGCGGCCGTAGTGATACGGTGTCGCGCCCCAAGGCTCCTCGCTGGCCCAGGTCCAACCGTAGGTCGTGTACTCCCACCAACCGTAAAAGTACGGCCTCCAGCCCTGAGTCCGATTCGCGTGCGGCACCCAGATGAAGCCAAGCTTGGGCGACTGGACCCACATGCCATAGGCGTCCAGATCGCCGAAGTAGACCCGCGGGTCGGTGCTCCCGCTGGCCGAGACCTGCTGGTTGTACGGGCCGGACTGGGCCACGGGCTGCCCGCCGTAGTAACCATCGTCGGCGTGCCGGACATACATGGGGCCGCATCCCGACACCATCACGACGGCGGCAGCAAGAACCACGGCACACCCAGTAGAGGCACACCACTTTGTCATTGTCTGGTTGATCCTCATCGGTCTCTCCATGTCCCGCGCGGGGTAGGCGCCCACTGAAGACGCGTTGTAACCGTCCAAACGCAGAAGTACGGCTCGTATTCAGACCGGACTACGGTGATCGTCCCGCAGTCGGCGCCCGCTGCCGCCATCGCGACTGAAGCGAGCCGATCGGGTATGCCACGCCGGTCCCCTGGGTACAAGCGAAGGGCCCCTGCAATGGGGGGCGGTCCCTCGGTTGCAAGCGCCGGTCCCTCGGTTACAAGCGAAGCGGATGGGAGGCCTCTCGCGGTCCGGCGGCGGCCTTCGCCGCGTCGGCGCGGGCCACTTGGGTTTTCGGCGTCGGTGCCTTAGCCTCGGCGCTCGTCGCGCGGGAAGCAGCGACCAACGGTGACCAACGGCGAAGGAGACAAGGGATGGCCTATGTCATCACCCGTCTGTGTACAGACTGCCTCGACCTGGGCTGCGTCGACGTCTGCCCGGTCGAGTGCATCTACCGGCTGGTCGACGAGCCAAGCGATCTGCTCCCCAACATGCTGTACATCCACCCCACAGAGTGCATCAACTGTGGGGCGTGCGAACCCGAGTGCCCCTTTGAGGCGATCTACGAGGACGTGGAGCTGCCGGCAGCGCGGTTCGACGACGCGCGCGTCAACGGACTTTGCGAGGAGCGGCCGTCCGCCTTCGAGGTAGCCCGGGTGCCGCTCGACGAACACGGTCGCATGATCCACAAGCCCAACCCCGACGAGGCCGCGGTGGCCGCAAACAAGCGCCGCTGGGGCCTGGAAGGTTGACCCAATGAACAGCAACCCGACAGAGCGGGCCCGTGCAGCTGGCCGAAGTCCGCGGGCACGTCCTGCCGCAAGCAGCGAGCGGGTCGGCCATCGCGATGGGCCGCGATCGCGCGCAACAGCGGCGGTGGTGGTGCTGATGTCGCTGGTCGGCTGCAGCGGGCCACAACCCGTAGGCCCGCCGGTGCCCCCACTCGAGCGTGCCAGGCAAGCACTGGCCGACGGCCGCCTCGAGGACGCCGAACTGTCGGCACGGGCTGCTGCCGAGGGCGGCAATCGGGCTGGATTGCTCGTCCTGGGAGAGGTGCTCCTGCGCCGCGGTCGCCACGCCGAGGCGGCGAGAATCCTAGCGCCGCGGCTTGAAGCATCTCCGGACGACGCCGAACTGGCCGATATCGTAGCGCGGGCGTGGGACGGTGCTGGGCGCGCCGACGAGGCAATCGCGGCGTTGGCCCGACGCCTGACCCTGGTCCCCGATGATGCCAACGCTGCCGTGCGCCTCTGCGAGCTTCTGCTCGAACGGAAGCAGGCCGTGGACGCTGGCCGGGTGGCCCGCGCGGCACTGAAGAGCCACCCAGGAGATGCGCGTCTTCATGTGATCGTGGCGCGTTCGAGGCTGGCCCGGGGGCGAGTCCCGCAGGCGCTGGAGGCGGCCCAGGAAGCCACGCGTCTCGGCCCCCGCTACGCCGACGCCTGGCTACATCTCGCGCGCATCCACCTCGCTTCGGGAGACCCGGAGGCAGCTGAGAAGGCCTTGCGCAAGTGTATCGAGGTCGCTCCGCAGCACGGAGACGCGCTCTCCCGCCTCGGGATTCTGCTCGTCGACCGCCGCCAGCCCAAGGCTGCCGCGCCGGTTCTCGAACAAGCCGTACAGATCGTGCCGGATCAGGTGACCGCCTGGAACGCCCTCGCGGCCGCGCGCCACCAACTCGGCGACTCGGACGGCGCGCTCGAGGCGGTCGACAAGGCCATCGCGCTCGCGCCCCGCAATCTGGTCCTGTTGCGCAACAGGAGCGAGATCCTGCTGGATACAGGCCGCTGCGCGGAAGCCGTGGAGTTGGCGGTCGAGACGCTCGAGCTGGCGAGGCAGGCGGCGCCAGAGAAGGGCGCGCTGGACGCAGCCGAGGAGGCGGCCATCCGGGCCATCGCCGCGGACACGATCTCCCGCTACGTCTGCGCAGGCCGCAACGAATCCGAACCGCTGGAGCGCGAACTGGAAATGAATTTTGGCCGTCACGGATTGAAAGTACCGGTGGCATCATTGGGCGAGGTTGCCGACGGCGTGCGCGCGCCGGTGCAGGCAGCGCTCGCCCGCTGCACCGCCGGCAAGCCCCCAGCCAGCGTGCCCCCAATGGCGACGCCGGCATCGGAGAAGAGCCCGCGATGAAGACGGACCACACCGCCGCGACCGCCGTAGCCGCCTCTGTACCCGCTTCGGACGATCTGGCGGTACTGCGCTGCCGCGAGATCGTCGCGGCCGTCGAGCAGGTCTTCCGCGGCAAACGAGAGGTCGTCGAGCTGGTCCTGACCTGCATCCTCGCTCGCGGCCACGTGCTCTTCGAGGATGTCCCGGGCGTCGGCAAGACCACTCTTGCGCGCGCCTTCGCGCACGTGCTCGGCCTGAGCCACCGTCGCATCCAGTTCGCCAGTGACTTGATGCCGGCCGATATTCTCGGGGTGGGCATCTACGACAAGAAGACCGAACGTTTCGAGTTCAAACCCGGTCCGATCTTCTGCCACGTGCTCCTGGCCGACGAGATCAACCGCACGACACCGCGTACACAGTCCGCGCTGCTCGAGGCGATGAGCGAAGGCCGCGCGACGGTTGACGGCACCACCCACCGGCTGCCGCAGCCGTTTGTGGTGCTGGCAACCCAGAACCCCCGAGAGTTTCACGGAACGTACGCCCTGCCCGAGTCGCAGCTTGACCGTTTCTTGCTGCGACTGTCAGTCGGTTATCCCGGCCCGATCATCGAGGCCGAGCTCATGCGCAACTACGGCGCGCCGCTTGACCTGGAGGCGATCGACATCGTCGCCGACGAGTCATTGTTGCTCGAACTCATCGCACGCACCAGCGAAGTCCACGTGGGTGACGAAGTGCTCGACTACATCCACCGCCTGGCCCAGGCCACGCGCGACGCGCATCACCTCGAGCTCGGCCTGTCGACCCGCGCGGCGATCGGCTTCTACCGCGCCGTGCAGGCACATGCCCTCGTCGCCGGCCGGGCGTTTGCGACGCCAGACGACGTGCAGCGGTTGTTCTTGCCGATTGCCGGCCATCGGGTTGTGGCAGCGTCCACGTCGTCGAACTCCAGTGGCGAGCGTGCCCTGGTCGAGTCGATCCTCCACAACATCCTTGAAACGGTCGCGCCGCCGATCTAGCCGCCGAGTCGCGCTCGGAGCTGCAGCAAAATCGCATCATTCCGCGATGCGTGCGAGACAGGCAGGCCGCCACGAAGTACAGGGTTCCCACGCCGGCGAGGCACCTGCGCCGGGTCTGCGCGTGCCGCGACCACGATGAGGAGAAGACACGGTGGAGACGCTTGTCCGTGAGATGCTCGCCCAACTCGGCGAGGACCCAGACCGCGAAGGTCTGAAGAAGACGCCCCAGCGGGTGGCAAAGTCGATGCACTACCTGACGGCCGGCTACAAGATGAACCCGCTGGAGATCATCCAGTCTGCCCTGTTCTCCGTGGACAACCAGGAGATCGTGCTGGTCCGCGACATCGACTTCAGCAGCCTGTGCGAGCACCACCTGCTGCCTTTCATGGGGAGAGCGCACATCGCCTACATCCCCAACGGCAAGGTCGTCGGGCTGAGCAAGCTTGCGCGCGTTGTCGACGTCTTCGCGCGGCGCCTTCAGGTTCAGGAACGCATGACGACGCAGATCGCCGAGGCGCTGCAAGAGGGGCTGAACCCGGATGGCGTGGCCGTGGTCATCGAGGCGGCACACACCTGCATGATCATCCGCGGCGTCCAGAAGCCCAACTCGGTGACGACGACCAGCGCGATGTTTGGCGCCTTCCGCGAGAACGCAGCCAGCCGGGCCGAGTTGATGACGTTGATTCGACCGGCTCGGGGTTGAGCGCCTGGATCGCACTCCGTCGACCGTTGAAAGCGCGCTGCTCGGCATGGCTCAGCTGCTGGCAGAGCTGAGCCGACCCATGGCCCTCAGGCGGCGCTGCAGCTGTTCGGCTTCTTCGGTGGCCGTCGCGCCGCGGTAGACTTCCATCGCCTCAAGCAACAGGGAGCCGATATCCCGGTCGGAGGTCAGAACGCCGGCCTCGAGCAGGTCGGCGAGCGCGACCATGCAGTCGCCGCGTTCGACCGTCGGGACCCCCGGGGCGACCAACTGGAAGGCGCTCTCGAGCGCCCTATGAGCAAGATTCGTATCGCCAGCGGCCGCCGAGGCGCGCGCCGAGAGCAGCAGCGCCTTGACCTGCAGCGGCACATTGCCTGCGAGAATCGCCTGGCGCGAGGACTCCTCTGCGAACGCCTGAGCGCGGGTGTAGATGCCCTGGGCCATCTGGATCTCGCCGCGCTTGCGCAGCGCGTCCGCGAGCCCCTCAAGGTCGGTCAACGCGGCGAACGCGCGGCATGCCTTGGCCAGGGCGGCGTCCGCCTCCTCGTGCGCGCCGCGGGCCATCAGGACCAGGGCAAGCAGAACGGAGACCTCGGCCGAAAGACGTTGGCGGTCGACGCGGCCCAGGGCGTTGAGCGCCTCGCCCAGCTGCGCCTCGGCGTCGTCCATCTCGCCGATGTCGCACAAGGCGAGCGCGAGGGTACGCAGGGCCTCGGCCTCCCGGACCAGATCGCGGGCGTCGCGGGCGGCGGCCAG
>CALGHC010000492.1 GCA_937915965.1 uncultured Myxococcales bacterium | reverse complement strand
GGCGACCTTCAGATGGCCACGGCGACCTTCAGATGGCCACGGCGACCTTCAGATGCCACGGCGACGGTCGGTTGGCCACGGCGACCGTCAAGGGTCGGATGGGCCCTCGCCGCCCTCGCGCTCGTAGCGGTCGAGTCGATAGATCAGCACGTGCCGGGGGATGCCCAGATAGCGCGCCGTGGCAGACTGGTTGCCGCCGTGGCGTTCGAGCGCCTTGAGGACGATCTCGCGCTCGAGGTCCGGCAGGCAAAACGGCGCATCCGGCAACCGCAACGCACCCGGCACCAGCAAAACCAGCGCGCCGTGCCCGGATCCGCCAACCGCCGCGTCCGCCGCGTTGACGGCAGCCGAGTCACGAGAGATCGCCGCGCCACCCGGCGGCGCGAGGTCGGCGAGGTCGAGGACCAGGCCGCGGCGCAGGACCGCCATGCGCAAGATCAGGTTCTTGAGCTCGCGCACGTTGCCCGGCCACGGGCGACTGCGTAGCTCGTCGACCAGGGCGGGGGCGAGCGCGAGCGGCTCATCGCTGGCAGCGGCGAGGAATGCCAGCGCCAGCACCTCGACGTCTTCGCTGCGCTCTCTCAGCGGGGCGACGTGCAGCGGCACGACGCTGAGGCGGTGGAAGAGGTCCTCTCGGAAGCGGCCGGCGGCGACCTCGGCGGCCAGGTCGCGATTGCTCGCGGCGACGACACGCACATCGACGGTCAGGCGGCTTTGGCTGCCGACCCGGTCGACCACGCCCTCCTCAAGGACCCGCAGGATCTTGGCCTGCAGCTCAATCGGCAGCTCGCCGATCTCGTCGAGGAAGAGCGTGCCGCCGTCGGCACTCTCGAAGCGGCCGCGGTGACGGCGGTCGGCACCAGTGAACGCGCCGCGCTCGTGACCAAAAAGCTCGCTCTCAAGCAGATTGGCGGGCAGGGCGGCGCAGTTGACCGGAACGAAGGCGCCGCGCCGGCCGCTGACGGCGTGCAGACGCCGCGCGACCAGCTCCTTGCCCGTACCGCTCTCGCCGCTGATCAGCACGGTGATGTCGCTGGGGGCGACGCGATCGACGATGTCGAGCAGGGCGTTCATTCTCTGGCTGCGGCTGATGATCTGCGACGCGTCACCTGCCGCCTCCACGCGCAGCCTGAGGTTGCGGTTCTCGCGGGCGAGGCGGGCGCGATCGAGCGCCTGGCGGACGCGTGCCTTGAGCTCGGCGCGCTTGAAGGGCTTGGTCACGTAATCGGCGGCGCCAAGCGCGATCGCTTCGATGGCGGCGTCGACCGAGCCAAAGGCGGTGACCAGCACGATCTGGATGTCTGGATGACAGGCGCGGGCGGCGGCCAGCACCGCGACGCCGTCGGCACCGGGCATCTTGACGTCGGTGATGACGAGATCGAAGGGTGGCTGCGCGCCCCGGTCGCCGGCCCCGGCGGGCAGCAGGGCGATGGCGTCGTCGCCTCGGCCAACGATCACGACGTCGTAGCCCTCCTCCTCCAGGTTGAAGCGCAGGACCGCCCGCATGCTGGCATCGTCCTCAGCGACCAGCAGACGCGCCGCACCGCTCGTCGTCACGCTCACGCTCATGACACCGCCTCGTCGGAAACGTCGGCTGCCGCGACAACCGGCAGCTCGAAGTGGAAGACGGTGCCGCCGCCGTCGCGCGGTTCGTCGACGAGCTGCGCGCCGTGCTGACGCACCAACGACGCCGCGATCGCCAGACCCAAGCCCGTTCCGTCGTCGCGAGTCGTGACGTACGGGTCGTAGATCGACGCGCTGAGCGCCACCGGAATGCCCGTGCCCGTGTCGCGCACCTCGATGCGCACAGAGTCGGCGCCGGCAAGCTGCGCCCTGATGTCCACGGACCGGTTGTCGACGGACCGGTTGTCGACGGACCGGTTGTCGACAGGACGGACGTCGACAGAGCGGACGTCGACAGAGCGGACGTCGACAGCTCCGATGTCGACAGATCCACCGGACGGCGTCGCCTCGACGGCGTTGCGGCCCAAGTTGAGAACGACCTGCACGAGCTGGTCGTGGTCGGCCCAAACGACCCGGGCGCTGTGCGTGTCGCCGGCCGAATGGCCGTCCGGCAAGCGCAGCGTCACGCCACGAGCCTCTGCCTCCGGGCCGAGCATCGCGCCGACGTCGGCGAGGACGCGGTCGAGCACGACCGCGACGAGCCGCGGCGGCCGCGGGCGGGCGAAGGCGAGAAAGTCCGACAGCACCCGGTCGAGGCGACCTACCTCGCGCAATCCCACCTCGGCCATCTGCTGCTGGGGCTGGTCGTCGTCAATGGCGCTGGCGAGGATCTCGATCGCGCCCTGGATTCCGCCGAGGGGATTGCGGATCTCATGGGCGAGGCCGCGTGTGAGGTGAACGAGCCCCTCAAGACGTGCCGAGTCCGCCTCGGCGCGGACCCGCGCGAGCGCCTCGCGCTCCGCCCGGCCACGAGCGCGCCGCTCCCGGTCGACGAGCAGCCCAGCGAGGGCACCGATCGCGAAGTACAGGACGATCTCAAGCGCCTTGTCGAGAGTGCCAGCAGGATCGAGATGATGCGGCATCCAGAACGCATGAGGCAGGTAGGCCAGCGTCGCCGCCAGGGCGACCGCCAGACCGCCGCGCAGCCCGAAAGCAAACGCCCCCCAGACGATCGGCACGTAATACAGCCGCCGAAACAGCTCGTGGTGGGCGGCAGCGACCGGCGAGGTCAAATAGTGGGCAGCGGTGACCAGCCCAACCAGCGCGACCACAACGACCAGAGACGAACGCGGCCGTGCGGTCTTCGACAGCACATCTGACGGCATTGGCAGCAGCTTCGTCGTCATGGTGTGGAGTATTCTTCAAGGGGTGTAGAAAAGTCTACAGTTAGCGACCGCCGAGCCAACCCATCCCCCCCCCCCCCCCCCCCCCCCCCCCCCCCCCCGGGGCCCCCCCCCCC